>JBEPXW010000080.1:0-6873 GCA_041641715.1 Pseudomonadota bacterium | reverse complement strand
CCGCATGCCTGTGACCCAGGCGGCGTTGAAGCGGGCCGGGAAGGCGTCGACGGCGGCCTGCGCCTCGGTCACTGCCGTCTCCTCGTTCGGGCCGAGCAGCGGCAGGAGCGCCTGCGCGAGGCAGGCGAGGTTCCAGTGCACGATGTGCGGCTGGTTGGCGTAGGCGTAGCGGCCCTGGTGGTCGATCGAGCTGAACACGGTCATCGGGTGGTACGCGTCCATGAAGGCGCAGGGCCCGTAGTCGATGGTCTCGCAGGCGAGCGAGGTGTTGTCCGTGTTCATGACGCCGTGGACGAAGCCGACCATCATCAACTGCGCGACGAGGCGCGCCTGGCCGGCGACCACGGCGTCGAGGAGCGCGCGGTAGGGGTTCGCCGCCTCTGCCGCGTCCGGGTGGTGGCGCGCGATGACGTGGTCGGCGAGGAGCCGCACCGCCTCCGCATCCTGCCGCGCGAGGAAGTACTGGAATGTGCCGACGCGCACGTGGCTCCGCGCCACGCGGGTCAGGATGGCGCCGGGCAGCGGGCCCTCGCGGCGGACCTCCTCGCCCGTGGTGACGGCGGCGAGCGCCCGGGTGGTCGGGACGCCGAGCGCCGCCATCGCCTCGCTGACGAGATATTCGCGCAGCACGGGGCCGAGCGCCGCGCGTCCGTCGCCCATGCGCGAAAAGGGTGTCCGGCCCGAGCCCTTGAGCTGGACGTCGCGGCGCGCGCCGTCGCGGTCGATCAGCTCGCCGAGCAGCATCGCGCGGCCGTCGCCGAGCTGCGGCACCCAGACGCCGAACTGGTGGCCGCCATAGGCCATGGAGAGCGGCGCCGCGTCCTGCGGCAGGCGGTTGCCCGCGAGCACGGCGACGCCCTCGGGCGAGGCCAGGACCTCCGGGTCGAGCCGAAGGTGATCGGCGAGCGCCCGGTTCAGCCGCACGAGCTTCGGATGGCGGACCGGTGTCGGCTTCATCCGCGCGTAGAAGCGCTCGGGCAGGCGCGCATAGCTGTTGTCGAAGCCGAAGGCAGACGCCGTGTCCCGGTCCAGCGTAACGTGTTCGTCGTTGGGCATCCTCGCGCTCCGCGCCGTTCCTGCGGGCCCCTTGTCGCGCAATCCGCGGGTCGGTGCAAACAGGCCCTCGAGCCTGCCACATAGGACGAGCGGGCGCTCGATTGAAGCCGGCGATGGCCTCTCGCGGATCGCGGGCACGGGTCCCGCTCCATTCCGACGGCGCGGGCGCTTGAACCTCGCGGGGGTGCCGGCCGCCGGGCCGGTACCGATCATGTGACACGGAAATTGTTTTCCTCGTCGCGGCGACATGCCAGTATCCGCGCGATCGGAACCATGCCTTCAAGTCTGGCCGAATGGCGGGTCGGCTCGCCGTGCCTCTGCTGCGCCTGCCGCGACGGCCCGGTGCGACGGGGCCGGCGGGCGAGATCCGCACCGACGGGCTCCCGGGGATGGCGGATCCGATCACTGGGAAACACAAACGCAGAGTCTGACAATAGGGGAGGGCAAGAATGACATTCGCAATCAGGAACTGGCTGGCGGCGATCGCGCTCGGCGTGGCCGTGGCGCTGCCGACCGCCGAGCCGGCGAAGGCGGAGACGCCGGACAACATGCTCGTGATGGGCATGCGCATAGACGACATCATCACGCTCGATCCGGCCGAGGTGTTCGAGCTCTCCGCCGGCGAGATCATCGCGAACATCTACGACCGCATCATGATGTTCGAGCCGGAGGACCTGAGCACGCTCACGGGCGGCGTGGTCGAGGACTGGACCGTCTCCGAGGACGGCAAGACCATCGAGTTCACCATGCGCGACGGCATGACCTTCCACTCGGGCAACCCGGTGAGGGCCGAGGACGCGGTGTTCTCGCTGCGTCGCGTGATCAAGCTGAACAAGACCCCGGCCTTCATCTTCACCCAGTTCGGCTGGACGCCCGAGAACGTCGACGACCTGGTAAAGATGACCGGCGACGACACCTTCTCGATCACCATCACCAAGGACTTCTCGCCCGGGCTGGTGCTGAACGCGCTCTCGGCCGGCGTCGGCTCCGTCGTCGACAAGGAGCTGGTGATGGAGCACGAGGTGGACGGCGACCTCGGCTATGGCTGGCTGAAGAACAACAGCGCCGGATCCGGCGCCTTCAAGCTCGACAGCTGGAAGTCCAACGAGTCGGTGACGCTGAGCCGGTTCGAGGACTACCGCCACGGCGCCCCGGCGATGGAGCGGGTCATTATCCGCCACCTGCCCGAGCCCGCCGCCCAGCGGCTGCTACTCGAGCAGGGCGACATCGACATCGCGCGCACGCTGACGCCGGACCAGATCGCCGGCCTCGAGGGCGAGAACGTCGTCGTCGACGACTACGCCAAGGCGACGCTGATCTACATGGCGGCCAACAACGCCCACGACATCCTCGGCAAGCCGAAGGTGCAGCAGGCGCTGCGCTATCTGGTCGACTACGAGGGCATGGCGAGCTCGTTCCTCAAGGGCCAGTTCATCGTGCACCAGTCGTTCTGGCCGTCGGGCCTCTGGGCCTCGGCCGACGACAAGCCCTACAGCCTGGACGTGGAGAAGGCCAAGTCGCTGCTGGCGGAAGCCGGGCACGCGGACGGCTTCTCGATCAAGATCGACAGCCTGAACACCTCGCCCTACATGGAGATCGCCCAGTCGCTGCAGCAGACGCTGGGGCAGGCCGGGATCGAGGCCGAGATCGTGCCGCAGGATGGCTCGGCGCTCTGGCCGAAGTACCGGGCGCGGCGCCACGAGATGATCCTCGCCCGCTGGTCGCCGGACTATGTCGACCCGCACTCGAACGCCGACAGCTTCGCGCACAACCCCGACAACTCCGAGGAGGCGCAGCTGACCGGCGTGCTGGCCTGGCGCAATGCCTGGGCCGACCCGGGGATCAACGCGCTGACCGTGGCGGCGCGGAACGAGATCGACCGCGACCGCCGCGAGGGGCTCTACAACGCCCTCCAGCGGCTGCACCAGCGGGTCTCCCCCTTCGCAATCATGTTCCAGCAGAACGAGCAGGTGGCGCGGCAGGAGAACGTCGAGGGCTTCGTCTCGGGCTCGAACTTCGACCTCGTCTTCTACCGGAACGTGACGAAGTAAGACCCACGTGACGACCATCGCGAAACCGGCGGGGGGCGCCTTCCGGCGCCGCCCGCATCTCGTCTGGCGGATCCTGCGGACGCTCGGCGGCTGGGGGCTGTCGCTGGCGCTGACCTTCATCGGCCTGACGGCGATCACCTTCTTCATCGGCCGGGTTATGCCGGTCGACCCGGTTCTGGCGATCGTCGGCGACCGGGCGCCGCAGGACGTCTACGAGCAGGTCTACCGCCAGCTCGGCCTCGACCAGCCGATCCCGGTGCAGTACGTGAAGTTTCTCGGCGACATCCTGCAGGGCGACTTCGGCACCTCGATCCAGACCTCGCGGCCCGTGCTCGAGGATCTCGCCCGGCACTTTCCGGCGACGCTGGAGCTCGCCTCGCTGGCGACGCTGGTGGGCGTGCTGCTCGGCGTGCCGATGGGGGTCATGGCGGCCGCGAACCAGGGCCGGCCGATCGACCACGTGATCCGCGTGGTGGGGCTGATCGGCTACTCGATGCCGGTGTTCTGGCTCGGCATGATCGGGCTATTGATCTTCTACGCCCAGCTCGGATGGGCGCCCGGTCCGGGCCGGCTCGCCGTGTTCTACGATGGGCTGGTGGAGCCCTGGTCGGGGCTTCTCCTGCTCGACTCCGCGCTCGTGGGGAACTGGACCGTCTTCTGGAGCGCCGCCTCGCACCTCGCCCTGCCGGTGGGCATCCTCGGCAGCTTCGCGCTGGCCTACATCGCGCGCATGACGCGCAGCTTCATGCTCGACCAGATGCGCCAGGAGTACATCCTCGCCGCGCGCGCCAAGGGCGTGCGCGAGCGCGCGGTTATCTGGCGCCACGCCTTCGGCAACGTGCTGGTGCAGCTCATCACCATCATCGGCCTGACCTACGCATCGCTGCTCGAGGGCTCGGTGCTGACCGAGACGGTGTTCTCCTGGCCGGGCATCGGGCAGTACATCACCAACGCGCTCTTCAACTCCGACATGAACGCCGTGATCGGCGGCACCCTTGTCGTCGGCGGCTGCTTCGTGGGCGTCAACATGCTGTCGGACGTGCTCTACCGCCTCGTCGACCCCAGGACGCGGGACTGACGGATGGCCGAGACCCTGCAGACCCGGGAAACCCTGCGCGGCTGGCTGATGTCGGACGCGCCCGCCAACGCCTTCCAGGCGCGCTGCCAGCGCATCTGGTTCTCCTGGCTCGCCTTCCGCGCCAACCCGATCGCCATGGCCGGGTTCATCATCATCGCGGCGCTGATCCTGATGGCAATCTTCGCGCCCGTGCTCACCACGGGCGACGGCTTCACGCAGCATCTCGGCGACCGCCTGCAGCCGCCGAGCTGGGAACACTGGTTCGGCACCGACCAGCTCGGCCGCGACATCCTCGACCGGATCATCTGGGGCTCGCGCATCACGCTCTACATCGTCGGGCTGGTGGCGATCATCGTCGTGCCGATCGGGATGATCATCGGCATCACCGCGGGCTTCGTCGGCGGCTGGGTCGACGAGGTGCTGATGCGCTTCACCGACATCTTCCTCGCCTTCCCGCGGCTGATCCTCGCCCTCGCCTTCGTCTCGGCGCTGGGCCCCGGCATCGAGAACGCCGTGCTGGCGATCGCGCTGACCACCTGGAGCCCCTACGCCCGCATCGCCCGGGCCGAGGCGCTGACGCTGAGGAACAGCGAGTTCATCCTCGCCGCGCGCTCGCAGGGCGCCTCGACGCGGCGCATCCTGGCGCGGCACGTGGCGCCGCTCTGCCTCGCCTCGGTGATCGTGCGGCTGACGCTCGACATGGCGGGGATCATCCTGACGGCGGCGGGGCTCGGCTTCCTCGGGCTCGGCGCGCAGCCGCCGGCGCCGGAGTGGGGGGCGATGATCTCCACGGGGCGCCAGTTCATCCTTGACCAGTGGTGGGTGCCGACCATGCCCGGGCTCGCCATCCTGACCGTCAGCCTCGGCTTCAACCTTCTGGGCGACGGGCTCCGCGACGTGTTCGACCCGAAATCGGGGGGCGCGTGATGGCCGCGACGCCTGACGGCAAGGGGCCGCTCCTCGAGGTCGAGGACCTCCATGTGAGCTTCCGCACGCCCAAGGGCATGGTCGAGGCTGTGCGCGGCGTCTCCTTCGAGCTCGGCCGCGAGAAGCTCGGCGTCGTCGGCGAGTCGGGCTCCGGCAAGTCGCAGACCGGGCGCGCGGTGATGGGGCTGCTCGACGCGCGCGCGACGGTCCGGGCGAAGACGCTTCGCTTCGGCGGCATCGACCTCCTGACGGCGAGCCAGCGCAGGATGAGGCGCATCCGCGGCGCGCGCATCTCGATGATCCTGCAGGACCCGAAATACAGCCTGAACCCGGTGATGACCGTCGGCCGCCAGATCGCCGAGGCCTACCTGATCCACCGCCGCGGCACTCGCGCCGAGGCGCGGAGCCGGGCGCTGCACATGCTCCGCGCCGTACGCATCCGCGACCCGGAGCGGGTCTACCACGCCTACCCGCACGAGCTCTCGGGCGGCATGGGCCAGCGCGTCATGATCGCCATGATGATGGTGCCCGAGCCCGACATCCTGATCGCCGATGAGCCGACCTCGGCGCTCGACGTCACCGTCTCGCTGCAGGTGCTGGCGATTCTCGACGAGGTGGTGGAGCGGACCGGGGCGGGGCTCATCTTCATCAGCCACGACCTCAACCTCGTGGCCTCGTTCACGGACCGGGTGCTGATCATGTATGCGGGCCGCGTCGTCGAGACCTGTGCCGCCGACCGCCTGGCCGAGGCCGAGCACCCCTACACGCAGGGCCTCCTCAGTTGCCTGCCCCGCATCGACAACCCGGTCGAGACGCTGCCCACCCTGAAGCGCGACCCGAGATGGGCCGGGGGGCCGCAATGATCGGCATCGACGGGCTCGACATCGTCTTTGGCAAGGGCGCGCGGCAATTTCACGCCGTGCGGGACTTCTCGATGGAGATCGCCGAGGGCGAGAGCGTCGGGCTGGTTGGCGAGTCCGGCTCCGGCAAGACCACCGTGCTTCGCGCGTTGGCGGGGCTCGTCGCCCCGACCTCGGGCACGATCACCATCGCCGGCGAGCCGCAGGGGTCGCGGCGCAGCCTCGCCCTGCGCCGTCGGCTGCAGATCATCTTCCAGGACCCATACGGCTCGCTGCACCCCCGCCACACGATCGACCAGATCCTGCGCGAGCCGCTCGAGATTCACCGCATGAAGATCTCCTCGCGCCGCATCCTCGACGCGCTGGCCGAGGTGGGCCTCGGCCCCGAGTTCCGCTTCCGCTTCCCGCATCAGCTCTCCGGCGGGCAGCGCCAGCGCGTCGCGGTGGCGCGCGCGCTGATCATCGAGCCGCAGGTTCTGCTCCTCGACGAGCCGACCTCGGCGCTCGACGTCTCGATCCAGGCCGAGGTGCTGAACCTGCTGACCCGGCTGAGGCGCGAGCGCGGGCTGACCTACCTGCTGGTGAGCCACGACCTCGCCGTGGTCAGCCACATATGCAGCCGGGTCGCGGTGATGCGCCTCGGCGAGGTCGTGGAGACGCTCTCGATCGAGGACCTGCGCGCCAGCACGCCCCAGCACACCTACACCCGCCAGCTGCTGCGCGCCGCGCAGGGCTACGACCGCACGGTGCTCGAGGAGCTCGACCAGCTCGACGAGGTGCTCTGAGGCGCCCGCGCCTCAGCCCTCCATGATCCCGGCGACCGTGTAGCCGCCGTCGGCGCACCAGACATGGCCTGTGGTGAAGCTGCAGTCGTCGGAGGCGAGGAACGCGGCGACGGCCG
>JBEPXW010000079.1:0-6886 GCA_041641715.1 Pseudomonadota bacterium | reverse complement strand
GCGACAATGTCAGCTTCAAGGTGGAGCTGATCGCGCCGATCGCCATGGAGGAGCGGCTGCGCTTCGCCATCCGCGAGGGCGGCCGCACCGTCGGCGCCGGCGTCGTCGCCAATATCATCGAGTGACGCCCCCGGAAAAGCGGAGCACCCGGGGCCGCCCCTGCGGGCGGCCCTTTTCATTGGCGGGCCGTGCAATACCATTTCCGGCAGGATTGCTGAGATGGAGGCCCGCATGTCCCGATTGCTTCCAGTCCTCGCTGTTGCGCTCCTTGCCGCCTGCGCCCGCGGCGAGCCCGCGGGCTTCGACACCGTCGGCCCGGACTACGTGACCGGAGGCGGCAACTGGAACACCGGCGGCGGAATCTCCGTCGCGGTGAGCGCCTTCGAGCGCGACGGGCGCACGCTCGTTTGCGGCGTATGGACCACGACGCGCCAGGCTGGTGCCACCTACGCCTACAACAGGGACGTGATGGAGGTGGGGTCGGTCTACCTGGCCGGCGAAAGGCTGGTCCAGAACCTCTCATTCATGACCGAGGCGCGCCCCACCGACAACCTCGCCGGCGCCAGCGCGGGCTGCGTCGCGAGCGCGGTCGACTGGCGCCCGGGCTTGGCGGAGGCGGCCCCCAGGGTTCGCTTCCCGCGCTTCGTCGTCGGCGGCGACGACGACGAGGACGGGGGCACGAGCGGCCAGACATTGATCTTCCGCGAGGCGCCGAGGGCCGACATCGTGCGCTGAGGCGCGCACGGCCGTTCACCATTTCGTCAGCGCGCGCGGCCCGCGTTTGACTTCGCGCGGGCTGTCGGAGCAGGTCTTCCGGGGAGGCAGGCACAGGGAAGCGATGAACGGGAAAGTCGAATCCGATGCGGGCGGGCCGGGCGTGAGCGCCCTGGCGAAGTTCTCCGATCCCGACTGGACGGCCGCCGGCGAGCCGCGCGCGCACGTGGCGCTGCGCCGTCTCGAGACGCTCTGGTTCAACACGGGCACGCTCTGCAACATCGCGTGCCGCAACTGCTACATCCTATCGAGCCCTTCGAACGACGCACTGGTCTATCTCACCCCCGCCGAGGTCGAGGGGTATCTGGACGAGATCGCCGCGCTCGGCCTCGGGACGCGCGAGATCGGGTTCACCGGCGGCGAGCCCTTCATGAACCCCGGAATCCTCGCCATGCTGGAGGCGGCCCTGGCGCGCGGCTTCCGGGTCCTCGTACTGACGAACGCCATGCGCCCGATGATGCGCCCGCGCGTCAAGACCGGTCTGCGGCGGCTCGCGAGGGACCATGGCGCGCGGCTGACGCTGCGCGTCTCGCTCGACCACTACACGGCCGCGCGGCACGACGCCGAGCGCGGCGCGGGCAGCTTCGCGACGTCGCTCGAGGGCATGCGCTGGCTCCGCGACGCGGGCATCCGCATGGCGGTGGCGGGGCGCATGCTCTGGGACGAGGACGAGGCGAACGCGCGCGCGGGCTTCGCCGCGCTCTTCGCCCGCGAAGGGTTCGCCATCGACGCGGCCGACCCGTCCGCATGCGTGCTCTTCCCGGAGATGGACGAGCAGGCCGAGGTGCCCGAGATCACCACCGCCTGCTGGGGCATCCTCGGCAAGCGCCCGGAGGACGTGATGTGCGCCTCCTCGCGCATGGTCGTGAAGCGGAAGGGCGCGGCGCGGCCGGTGGTGCTCGCCTGCACCCTCGTGGCCTATGACCCCGCCTTCGAGATGGGCGGGACGCTCGCCGAGGCGAGCCGCGCGGTCAGCCTGAACCATCCGCATTGCGCGAAGTTCTGCGTGCTGGGCGGGGCGAGCTGCTCGGGCTGAATGTGCCAGGCAACGCGAGCGATCGCCCGGGGGTTTTCGAATCTCCAATTCGATAATGTTTGCATTTCAGTGACTGGCCCCCCTTCGCACGCGTGCGAAGGTGCGCGCCGCGCTCTCAGCCAAGGCCCGTGAGAACCGCCTCGAACCGCTCCAGCGCCCAGTCGGCCTGATCGCGGGTGATGACCAGGGGCGGGGCGATGCGGATCGAGTGCTTGTGCGTGTCCTTGGCGAGGATGCCGCGCTCCTTGAGCGCGTCGCAGTAGCGCCGCGCGCCGCCCGCCTCGGGGTGAAGCTCGACGGCGAGCATCAGGCCCCGGCCGCGCACCTCCTTGACAGCGTTGCAGCGGATCTCCTCGAGGACGCGCTTCATGTGGGCGCCCTGCTCGGCGGCGTTCTCGATCATGCCCTCCTCGACGAGCACCCGCAGCGCGGTGCGCGCCACGGCGCAGGCCAGCGGGTTGCCGCCGAAGGTGGAGCCGTGCTGGCCGGGCTGGAGGACGCCGAGCACCTCGGTGTTCGAGAGCACGGCCGAGACCGGGTAGAACCCGCCCGAGAGCGCCTTGCCGACCAGCGTCACGTCGGCCTCGATGCCCTCGTGTTCCTCGGCCAGCAGCCGACCGGTGCGGCCGAGCCCGGTCTGGATCTCGTCGAGAATCAGGGTGACGTTGTGCTCGGTGCAGAGCCCGCGGACGCGGGCGAAGTAGCCCTCGGGCGGGATGATGACGCCGGCCTCGCCCTGGATCGGCTCGACGAGGAAGGCGACCGTGTTCTCGTTCAGCGCCGCCTCGAAGGCGTCGATGTCGCCGAACCTGACTACGCGGAAGCCCGGCGTGAAGGGCCCGTAGCCGCCGCGCGCCACCGGGTCGGTGGAGAAGCCGACGACGGCCAGCGTGCGGCCGTGGAAGTTGTTCGAGGCGACGATGATTTCCGCCTCGCCCTCGGGCACGCCCTTGACCTCGTAGCCCCACTTGCGGACGGCCTTGATGGCGCTCTCCACCGCCTCGGCGCCCGAGTTCATCGGCAGCACCTTGTGACTGCCGGTGAGTCCGGCGATCTCCTCGTAGAAGAGGGCGAGCTGGTCGTTGCGGAAGGCCCGCGAGGTGAGCGTGAGGCGGCGCGCCTGCTCGATCATCGTCTCGAGGATGCGCGGGTGGCAGTGGCCCTGGTTGACCGCGGAGTAGGCCGAGAGGCAGTCCAGGTAGCGGTTGCCGTCGGTGTCCCAGAGCCAGACGCCCTCGCCGCGGGTGAGCACCACGTCGAGCGGCGCGTAGTTGTGGGCGCCGAGGTTCATCTCGGTCTGGATCAGGTCGGCGGCGGTGCTCATTTCGGGCTCCTTCACCGGTCGAGAATGGTGCGGCCGAACAGGCTCGCCACCAGGTCGACCATGATGCGGGCGGACTGGCCGGCATGGTCCATGAACATGTTGAGCTCGACAAGGTCGAGCGAGGCGACGAGGCCCGAGTCGGCCAGCATCTCCATGACGAGGTGCGCCTCGCGATAGGTGGCGCCGCCGGGGACGGTGGTGCCGACGGCGGGCGCGATCGAGGGGTCGAGGAAGTCCACGTCTAGGCTGACATGGAGCATGGCGCCGGCGGTCTGTGCGCGCTCGATGATGCCGGCCATGAGGCGGGCGGTGCCCTGCTCGTCGATCTGGCGCATGTCGGCCACCTGGATGCCGTGGGCACGGAGGTGGCGGCGCTCCTCGGCGTCCACCGAGCGGATGCCGAACATGTGGAAGGCGTCCGGCGGCAGCGGCGCCCGCTCGAGCCCCTCGAACAGGAAGACGAGCTCCGGCGCGCCGGTGAGCGCGGCGACGGGCATGCCGTGGATGTTGCCCGAGGGCGAGGTCTCCGGCGTGTTGAAGTCGGCATGGGCGTCGAGCCAGAGGGCGAAGAGGGGCCGCCCCTCAGCCCGCGCGCGCCGGGCCATGGCGTTGATCGAGCCGATGGAGAGGCTGTGGTCGCCGCCGAGGAAGACCGGCACGGCGTCGCCCGCAGCCGTCGCGGCGGCGTCGATGGCGCGGGTCCAGGCGGCGACCTCGGCGGCGTTGCGGGCGCGCGTCTCCGCGGCGAGCGGGCGGGGCGCATCCGGGGCGACGTTGCCGCGGTCGGAGACGGCGTGGCCGAGCTCGGCCAGCGACTCGGCGAGCCCGGCGGTGCGGTAGCCGTCCGGGCCCATGACGCAGCCGCGCCGGCCGGCGCCGTCCTCGAGGGGGATGCCGATCAGGGCGATGTCGCGTCGCTCGGTCATCGGGGGATGCCTTCCGCTGCACCCGTTGCCGCCGGGGCCGATGGCGGCGGGAGCGGGCTAGCTCGCCGCCTCGAGCAGCCCGGCGCTGTCGTAGAACTCGGCGAAGGAGACGGCCTTGTCGCCGCGAAACTTCCAGATGTCGACCTTGCGCGTGTCGACCTGCTTGCCGGTCCGGCGGTGCGTGAAGGCGCAGCGTCCGATGGCGACGACGGTGTCGCCCTGGGCGACGAACTCGTCCATCCGGAAGTAGTCCATCGCCCAGTCCCGCGCGAGCCCGCCGAGATAGCGGGTCACGTCCTCGCGGCACGCGCAGGCGGCGGTGAACTCGGCGCCCGGGCGGCCGTCGCAGACGGAATAGAGCTCGAAAGGCTCGTCGAGCAGGGGCAGCCAGATGTCCGGGTCGCTGCCCTTCGAGTCGTGCCAGCGGCGATAGCAATCGCGCGGGAGCTTGACGCGCCGGTTCTCGGCCATGGCGTTCTCCCTCGATTCCGGGGCGGGGGGCGCCAGCCTAGCACGGACGCGCCCGGGGCGTCTCGATCAGGCCGCCTGGGCCATGCGGCCATAGGCGTCGCGCAGCATCTCCTCGAGCGCGTCGATCACCGTGCCCGTGGCGGCCGGGGCGCGGTAGAGGACGACGCGGGTCGAGGGCAGCTCGGGCAGCGCGCCGAGATGGGGGATCGGCTCGAGGTGGCGGCTGATGGCGCAGTCCAGCATGGCGTGGACCGCGAGGTCGGCCGAGACCGTGGCCTCGACGGTCCGGGTCGAGCCGGTGTCGACCGCCATCTCCCACGGGATGCCGGCGGCGTCGAGGGCGCGCACGGCCCAGGGCTTGAACAGGCACTGTCGCTCGAAGGCGAGGCGCAGCGGGCGCTGGCGGTAGGCGGTGCCGCCCGGCGCCCCGACCCAGACGAGGCGCTGGGAGGAGAGGGTCTCTCCGCCGGGGCCGGCGGCGTCCTCGGTGGTCAGGATGATGTCGACCTCGCCTTTCTCGAACAGCCCCTTGAGCTTGTAGGTGTAGGAGGACAGCAGGTTCACGCGCATGCGCGGGTACTCGCGGTCGAAGCGCCGCAGCACCTCCGGGATCTGCGGGTAGACGATGTCCGAGGGCACGCCGAGGCGGATCTCGCCCTCGAAGGCCCGGTCCGTCATGCGGGCCATGAGCTCGTCGTTGAGCGCTAGCAGGCGACGTCCATAGCTCAGGAGCTGCTCGCCCTGTGCCGTGAGCGCGACGCCGCGGCCCGAGCGGTCGAGCAGAGGCTGGCCGAGCGCGTCCTCGAGACGCTTGAGCTGCATCGAGACGGCCGACTGCGTCAGGTGAAGCTGTTGCGCGGCGCGCGTCACGCCCCCGGCCTCGGCGACGGTGACGAAGCTGCGGAGCGCGGTCAGGTCGAGGTTGCGGGGCATCGCTGCATCACTCTCCGTGATTCATTCGCTCAAAAACATTCATTTCCCTTATGTAACGGGCAGCCCCATATGGATCAACGGAAATGATCCTGTCGCATCGAACGATCAACCAGCGGAATGGAGGGTGCCATGTCGATCTTCGCAGCGATCCCGGGGCGGTCCGATCTCGGCTCCATGCAGGTGAGGCTGCCTCTCGGGGCGTGGCTGCGCGTGGCACGCGAGCGCCGCAGGCTGGCGGCGCTCGACGAGCGCCAGCTCCGGGACATCGGGATTGACCCCGCGGCCGCCGCCAGGGAGGCGGGACGCCCCTTCTGGGACCTGCCCGCGGGGCGGCGGCTCTAGGAATCGCCCCGGCCGTTCAGGGGGTAGGCCGCGAGCTCCTCGTAGATCGGGCCCTTGCGGCCGAGGTTCGAGCGGTAGAGGTGGAACTCGTCGACCTCGAAGGGCCCGGCCTTCAACGCCATGCGGCGCACGGTGAAGTTGCGCATCTTCTCGGCGTCCTCGCCCTTCAGCCCGTTGTTGAAGCGCGCCAGCGTCACGTGCGGGTTGTAGCGCGCCCGGTCCATCCGGATGCCGGCGCCGCGGGCGGCCTGCAGCACCTTCTCGCGCAGGTGCGCCAGCATCGGCTCGGGCTGAACCTCCGCGTAGAGGACGCGCGGCTTGTCGCCGCCGAAGAGGCCGAGACCGTCTAGGGTCAGCTCGAAGGCCGGGGCGCGGATGTTGTCGAGGGCGAGGTGGACGTCCTCGATCAGCGGCTCGGGATGCTCGCCGAGGAAGGCGACGGTGATGTGGAGGTTCTCGGGCGGCACCGGGCGCCCGGCGGGCAGGCCGGCCTGCGCGGCGACAAGCGTCCGGACGACTGGCTCCGGCAAGGGGACGGCGACGAAGGCGCGGATCATTCTTTCACCCTTGCGACAAGCTCGAGCACGGCGGGCCCCAGCCGCTCGACGATCCGGTCGACCCCGGCGGCGCTCGGGTGGAGCCCGTCCTCCTGCACCATCCCCGGCTCGTCGGCGAGGTCGCGGAGGCCCCAGGAGGCGCTCAGCACGCCGTGCTTCTCCGCCAGGTCCGGGAAGATCGCGTCGAAGGCGGCTTTGTAGTCCTCGCCGTAGTTAAGCGGCGCCTCGACCCCGATCAACAGCACGGGCAGGCCGCGCTCCTTCAGGTCGGCGAGCATCGCGTCGAGGTTCGCCCGGGTCTCGGCCGGTTCGACGCCACGCAGCGCGTCGTTGGCGCCGAGGGCGAGGATGACCGCGTCGGCGCCGTCGGCGAGAGCCCAGTCGAGCCGGGCGCGGCCGCCCGCGGTCGTGTCGCCGGAGACGCCCATGTTGACGAGCTCGACGGGCGGGGCGCCGTGCGCCTCGAGCCAGCGCCCGAGCTCGGCCACGAAGCCGTCCTCCTGCGCAAGCCCGTAGCCGGCGG
>JBEPXW010000078.1:0-6961 GCA_041641715.1 Pseudomonadota bacterium | reverse complement strand
GCTCGCGGCCGGTGTAGTCGCGCTCGGCGTCGCCCAGGATCGAGGTGATCTCGCCCGTCCCCTCGATGTCGCGCGACTGGTCCTGGAGGGCGTCGATCCGCTCGCCCGCCGGTTCGAGCTCGAGGCTTTCGATCTCGCCCTGCAGTGCCCGGATGTTCTCGATCAGCGGCTTCAGCTTCTCGGTGTCGTTCAGGATGTTCAGCGTCTCCATGACCGGCTCGTAGGCATCGTCCACCGCGCGGCGGTAGCGGAGCCGCGCGCTGCGTTCGGCCTGAGTGAACTTCTCGAAGGTATCGTGCACCGAATCCCACTCCTCGGGGATCTCCGCCCTCAGCCGCTCGATCTCCTCCTCCAGATCGGCGATGCGGTCTTCCCAGCGGGCGACGCGCGGGTCGTCCCGGTCGGTGACGCGGATGCTCCGGTCGACCTCCTCGATCTCGGCCTGAATCTGGCGGACGTCGCTCTGGATCTGGCGCACCTCGGTGTGGAGGGGGCGGTACTCGGGGGCCTGGGCCTCGACGTTGGCCTCGGCCTCCTTCGCCTTGGCGAGGAGGTCGAAGGCGCTGGCGGCGCTGTCGAAGCTCTCGCCCAGGTCGTCCCGCAGATCCTCGGGCAGGGCAGAGAGGTCGATCCCGCGCGCCTCCTCGATGGCGGTGCGGATGCGGTCGCCGTTCTCCTGGAACTGCTCCCAGACATACTCCTCGATGCAGTACTGCAGCCGCGGGTTGACCGGGGGCGGCGCCGTCTCGGCGGTCAGCGAGACCCGGTTCGGCAGGTAGTTCACCAGCGGCGGGTTCCAGCCGACGATGCCGAGGCCGATGATCTGGAGGCAGATGAAGGCGATGACGCCGCGGTACATGTGCAGCGTCCGCACCTCCGGCGGCGCGACGCCGCGCAGATAGAACAGCGCGAAGCCGAAGGGGGGCGTCAGAAACGAGGTCTGGATGTTCAGCCCGATCATCACGCCGAGCCACACGGCGGTGATGTTCGCCGACGGGTCGGCGAGCAGGATCGGCGCCACGATCGGCACCACCACAACGGCGATCTCGATGAAGTCGAGGAAGAAGCCGAGGACGAAGATCACCGCCATGACGATGACGAACTTCGACCAGAAGCCGCCGGGCATGCCCTCGAGGAACTCCTTGACGTACTCCTCGCCGCCGAAGCCGCGGAAGGCGGCCGTCAGCATCGCGGCGCCCATCAGGATGATGAAGACCAGCGAGGTCGTCTTCGCCGTCTCGATCATCACGCCGCGCAGCGTGTCCTCGATCTTGTAGGCGCGCCAGGCGCTCCAGATCAGCGCGATGGTCAGGCCCGCCACGCCGGCCCCCGCGAGCGCGATGGCTATGACGTCCGCCTGGCTGTTGATGTTCTTGACGTTGATGGCGTGGACGCCGGTGACGACGAAGATCAGCACCAGCGAGGCCAGCGCCAGGAACAGCGGCAGAAAGGTGTCCCTGCGGCCCGGCTTCAGCCGGTAACCCGCCATCATCAAGGCGCCCGCCGCGCCGATCGCGCCGGCCTGGTTCACCGTGGCGATGCCGGCGATGATCGAGCCGAGCACGAGGAAGATCAGCGCCAGCGGCGGCACCAGGATCAGGAGGACCTTGCCGACGAAGCGGCGGTCCATCTTGCCCTCGAACGGCACGGGCGGCGCCTGGCTGGGCCTGAGGAACGCGAATCCGAGGATGAAGAGCATGTAGAGGCCGACCAGCACGATTCCCGGCATCATGGCGCCGAGGAACATCTCGCCCGCGCTCGTCGAGGAGACGCCATACGCCGACGGCATGGTGAACTCGCCGGTCGCCTCCTTGTAGAGGTCGGCCCGGAGCGTGCCTGCCTGGTCCACCGCGCTGGCGAGCTGGTCGGCCAGGATGATGAGCACGATCGAGGGCGGGATGATCTGGCCGAGCGTGCCCGAGGCCGCGATGGTGCCCGTCGCCAGCGGCTTCGAGTAGTTGTGCCTGAGCATCGCGGGCAGGGAGATCAGGCCCATCGCCACCACGGTGGCACCGACGATGCCGGTGGTGGCGGCCAGCAGCGCGCCGACGAAGACGACCGAGATGCCGAGCCCCCCGGGGATCGGCCCGAAGAGCTGCGCCATGGTGACCAGCAGGTCCTCGGCGATCTTCGAGCGCTGCAGCATGATCCCCATGAAGATGAACAGGGGAATCGCGATCAGGGTGTCTCGCTCGGCCTCCCAGTAGACGCCGCGGAGGTTGGTGACGCCGGCGCTCAGCCAGTTTTCCGGGCCGCCCTGGGCGAAATAGGCCTCGGCGTTGCCCTCGAAGAGGTAGCCGGCGCCCGCGGCCAGCGCGATCGACAGGATCGCCGAGCCGGGCAGCGAGAAGGCCACCGGGTAGCCCGAGCCCAGCGCCAGGACCATCAGAAGGATCAGCACGAAGAGGAAGAAAAGTTCCATGGTCCCGGCGTGTCCCCCGGCTTACGCGTTCAGGCGATGTGGCTGGCGTGGTGGTCCTCGCGGGCGCCCGGCTCGTCGCGGGCGTCGGCCACCGCTTCGAAGAGCTGACTCGTGAACTGGATGTTCATCGAGACGGCGAAGATCCCGAGGAACGCGGCCATCAGGTACTTCACGTACATGCCGAAGCCGGCCTGCGTTACCTCGAAGACCGTGATCGGGCTGACGATGATGCTCGTCCGGCTCGACATGCCAATCATCAGCACGACCCAGCAGAGCGAGATGCCGAGCAGCACCGAGCCGACCGCGTTCACCCGTCCCTGCGTTCTCCGCGCCATGCCGGCGTAGAACACGTCCACGCGCACGTGACCATCCTCGAACAGGGTAAAGCCGCTGGCGAACAGAAACATCGCCGCGTACCAGAACCGCACGAGGTCGGCCATGAAGGCCTGCTCGTACGAGAAGATGAAGCGCGAGAACACGATCAGGAGCTCGGCCACCACCACCATCAGCGCCAGCCAGTAGAATCCCGGCGTGCGCGCGAAGGCGGCGATGGCGCAACCGACGAAGACCAGCGGCAGGTGGACCCAGATGCCGCGGAAGTTCGACCGGCCGAGCTCGACCGCCCAGTGGTTGCCGATCATCTGCTCGAGGAAGCCCTCGACGCGCACGAAGGAGATGGTGATGTCCGCGAGACCGATCAGGAGTACGGCCCAGAACATGGCGCGGATGAACACCATGTTCATCTCGTTGACCAGCGCCGCCTGCTGGCGCAGCGGCTTGCCGCCGCTGCCCAGCGCGTAGGCCACGGCTCCCGCCGCGGCGACGGCGTAGAGGGCCAGCTGCACCCAGCGCAACGCGCCCTCGTTGCGGCCGTGGATCAGGTAGCCGTCCCCCGGCCAGCCGAAGACGAAGGTCAGGATCGCGTTGACGAGGAACGTCCCCATCAGGGCGAGGTTGAGCCAGCCCAGAATCCGCACGAGCGGGGCATGGGCGGGCTGCACGGACATGGTCTGTCCTGTGGCGCTGCTGGTCATCGGGCAGGGGTCCGCGTGAGGTTATGCAGGGGGCGGGGCATCGCGCCCCGCCCCGGTCTCTTCAGGCTCGTGGCCGCGTCAGCCGATGCCCAGCACGCGGTTGCGCTGCACCGAGTAGGCCACGTCGGAGATGGCCATCCAGCCGCCGACCTCCTCGCGCGCCGCGGCGAAGCTCTCGTAGATGCGGTTTGCCAGGTCGGAGTGCTGGCGCATCTCGTCATAGACCTCCATCGCCGCGTCGCCGAAGCTGTCGTAGATGTCGTCCGAGAAGCGGCGCAGCTCGACGCCGTGCTCGTTGATCAGCCTGGCGAGGTATTCGCCGTTGTTGGCGTTGGTCTCGTCCATCTGGTTGGCGTACTCCTCGTAGGAGCAGGACTCGAGCACCGCCTTCTCCCAGTCGCTGAGGCCTTCCCACCAGTCCTTGTTGAAGCCGAAGGCGATGTTGCCGCCGGGCTCGTGCATGCCCGGGTAGTAGTAGTACTTCGCCGCCTCGTAGAACTTCAGGAAGTAGTCGTTCCAGGGGCCAACCCACTCGGTGGCGTCAATGGCGCCCGAGACCAGGTTCTCGTAGATCTGCGTGCCCGGCAGCGAGACCGGCGAGGCCCCGAGCTTCGCGAGCACATCGCCGCCGAGGCCCGGGATACGCATCTTCAGGCCCTTGAAGTCGTCGGCGCTCTCCATCTCCTTGTTGAACCAGCCGCCCATCTGGCAGCCGGTGCAGCCGCAGGGCAGCGACTTGAGGTTGAACTCGCCCGAGAGCTCGTCCCAGAGCTGCTGGCCGTCCTTGAACTTCAGCCAGGCGGCGCGCTCGGTGTAGGTCAGGCCGAAAGGCACCGAGGTGTAGAAGGCCAGCCCCGGATGCTTGCCCTTCCAGTAGTAGTCGGCGCCGATATAGGCCTGCGCCTCGCCCGAGGCGACGTGGTCGAAGGCGTCGAAGGCGCCGACACGCTCGCCGGAGGCGTAGTACTCCGTCACGATCTTGCCCTCGGAGACCTCGGTGATCCGCTCCGCGAGTCTCTGCGCGCTGGTGCCGAGGCCGGGGAAGTCACGCCCCCAGGTCGAGACGATGACGAGCTCCCTGCGGCTCTGCGCGATCGCCGGTGCGGCCAGGCTCGTGCTGGCGGCGGCACCGGCGCCGAGCGCGGCGCCCTTGAGGAATTTCCTGCGTTCCATGTGATTACCTCCCGGTGGTTGTTGGATCGTTGCGCCGACGGTCGCCCGCCAACGGCTGGCTCGGTTCCTTGGGCTCTGCCCCTCTTGAGCGGCCGCGTTAACGCGGTGCCGGCGGGACTGTAGCGGGCGGGTATGGCCACTGCAAGCCCGTGGCGGGCCTATGAGCGAGGGATTTCAAAGCACAACGGTTTCAGGGGGTTCCAGACGTCTCCGGCGGCACGCGCCCGGCCCGCCGCTCGCGCTGCAGCGTGTAGAGCGCGGCGCCCACGATCACCGCGGCGCCGACAAAGGTCCGCGTTTCGGGCCACTCCGCAAAGACCATCAGCCCCAGCGCCGCGGCGAAAACGAGCCGCGTGAAGTCAAGCGGCGCCAATGCGCTCGCCTCCCCCGCGCGCAGCGCGAGGATGTTCATGAACTGCCCAGCCGCCGAGACGAGCCCGATGGCCAGCAGCAGCGCCCATTCGGTCGGCGTCGGCGTCTTCCAGAAGAACAGCATCGGCACGAACATCAGCGCGCCGACTCCGATCGCCTGCCAGGAGAGGATCGTGACGGGCCGGTCCACCCGGGTCAGCAGCCGCACCAGCACCATCACCATCGACACCATGGCCGCCGAGCCGATTGAGAGGAGGCCGTAGAGGCTGAACTCGCCCCCGTCGCGCGGCCAGAGGATCACCAGCACGCCGGCGAAACCGGCGGCCAGTGCGGCCCAGCGCCGCGCCCGGACGATCTCGCCGAGCAGGAAGATGCCCGCCACCGTCATGAAGAACGTCTTGGTGAAGCCGAGCGTCGTCGCCACCGCCAGCGGCAGGTGGATCACGGCCGTGAAGCCGAGCGTCATCGCCCCGAAGGCGAGGCCGATGCGGGCGAGCTGGAGGTCGGGCCTTGCCGTCCTCAGGGCGCGGGGGAAGCCGCGCGCGATCACCGGCGCGGCCACCGCGGCCATGACGAGTTGGCGGAAGAACAGGATCTCGGTGACGTGTAGGCGCTGCCCGGCGTACTTGATCATCGCCAGCATGACGGAGAGCATGAGGGCCCCGGCGAGATACCAGAGCCCGCCGCGCAGGTTAGCGGGCAGCCCCTCCCAGCGCGACTGCACGCGTCCGGGCCAGCCTTCCGCCGCGTCCGGTCCGTGGTCGAGGGAAGGGTCCGGCACGCCGCGCTACCCGGCCGTTGGGATCTTGCGCACGTCCTCGAGCGCGTCCACCCGCCAGAGCGCCATGGCGAGCTCCCGGGCCGGCTCCTCGCCGATAACAGGTGCGGCGAGCGTGTGAAATTTTTCCTCCAACGCGCTGTCACTCAGCGGGAAATCCGGGTCGCCGCTGCGCGTCTTGCGACGGTGACAAAGCTCCCGCCCGTCGCGCGTGACGACCCGCACCTCGGCCCCGCGCAGCGCCGGGAACGCCGCCTCGGCCTCGGCGTCCACGACGAGCGAGACGCGGCCCATCATCGCCCGGATTGCGGGGTCCGGCAGCCGCTCCGGGGCGAAGGCGGTGAGGTCCACCGGCCGGCCCAGCGCGGCCAGCGCCACGCTGAAAGGCAAACTGAACTTTGCCTCGTAAGACGTTATGGGATGAGGGTTTTCGCAGACCTCTACCGCCGCGCGGTAGCTGGCGACCGCTATCCGCTCGATGTCGCCGGGCGCGACGCCCTCGGCCACCAGCGCCCGCATGGCGTCGATCGCGGCGAAAGCGTGACCGCAGCAGGGGTAGGGCTTCTGCGTCATCCGCTCGACGGTCCAGGCTGTACCGAGATCGGCCAGCGCCGCGTCCCAGTCGGCCGCGTCGCTCATCGCCGCACCGAAGCCGCGCTCGGCCTCGAGGATGTCGGCGACGCCGGTCACCCCGTCGCGCGCCGCGAGCGCCGCCAGCACCCCACCCTCGGCCGCGCGCCCGGCATGGAGCGGCTTCGACATGGCGTCGCTCGAGAAGGCGTGACGCAGCCCCGCGGCGAAGGTCGCGGCCGTCGCCATTGCCTGCGCCATGACCCGTGCCTCGAGCCGCATGACCGAGGCCGCCGCCACCGTGGCGCCGAAGAAGCCCACCGTGCCGGTCGTGTGCCAGTAGCGGTAATGCGCCGGGTTCACCGCCCGCGCGATCCGGTTCGAGACCTCGTAGCCCGCCACCACGCCACGCAGGAGATCGGCGCCCGAGGCCCCTTCGGCTTCCGCTGTTGCCAGCGCCGCGGCCACCACCGAGACGCCGGGATGGTAGAGGCCGGGACTGTAGATGTCGTCCACCTCGACCGTGTGCGCCGCCGTGCCGTTGATGAGCGCTGCCGTGCGCACGTCGCCCCCCTTGCCGCCGGGCAGGATCCGCGCCGGCCCGGGCGCAGG
>JBEPXW010000077.1:0-7060 GCA_041641715.1 Pseudomonadota bacterium | reverse complement strand
TTCGATGTCGACGGCACGCTGATCGACAGCCAGCGCTTCATCCTCGGCGCCATGGAACGGGCGTTCCGCGAGGCCGGGCTGCCGGTGCCGCCCGAGGACGCGACGCTCGGCATCGTCGGCCTGTCGCTGCCCGAGGCGATGGAGGCGCTCGTTCCGGACCTGCCGGCGCCCGAGCGGGCGCGGCTCGCCGAGCTCTACAAGGCCTCCTTCATCGGGCTCCGAGAGGAAACGGGGGGCGAGGCCAACGCGCCGCTCTACCCCGGCGCGCGCGAGGCGCTGGAGCGGCTCGACCGGGCCGGCTACCTGCTCTCGGTCGCCACGGGGAAGGGCCGGCGGGGGCTCGATCACGTGGTCGCGAGCCACGGCCTCGGGCGCTATTTCATCGGCACCCAGACGGCGGACGACGCTCCCTCGAAGCCGCACCCGGAGATGGTCCTGCGCTGCCTTGCCGCCACCGGGGTCGAGGCGCGGCAGGCGGTGCTCGTCGGCGATTCCACCTACGACATGGTGATGGCGCGCGGGGCGGGCGTGCGCGCGCTCGGCGTGCGCTGGGGCTATCACCCGCCGGAGCGGCTGCTCGAGGCTGGGGCGGAGGCGCTGGTGGAGCGCTTCGACGCGCTCGACGCGGCCGTGGCGGCGCTGCTGGAGGCGGCATGAAGCGGTTCTGGAAGGAGGTCCGGGTCGAGCCGGAGGCGGGCGGCTGGGCGCTTCACCTCGACCACCGGCCGGTGCGCACGCCCGCC
The DNA here is from genome assembly GCA_041641715.1 of Pseudomonadota bacterium. Taxonomy (GTDB): domain Bacteria; phylum Pseudomonadota; class Alphaproteobacteria; order Rhodobacterales; family Rhodobacteraceae; genus Thermohalobaculum. Next base: position 6,317 of record JBEPXW010000077.1, on the reverse strand, counting down.
GGCGCCTCCTGCCTCTTGCCGACGCGGGCGCTCGCCGAGGCGGTGGCGGAGGAATGGACCGCGCAGGGCGAGGAGGTCGACCCGCGCGTGATGCCGCTGACGCGCTCGGCGAACTCCGCGATCGACCGGGTGATGCCGGACCCCGCCGCGGTCGCCGACGGGATCGCCGCCTATGGCGGGACCGACCTCGTCTGCTACCGCGCGCCGCACCCGGAGGGGCTGAAGCGGCACGAGGCGGAGGCGTGGGACCCGCTGGTCGAGTGGGCGGCCGCGGCCCTCGGCGCGCCGCTGCTGCTGGCCGAGGGCGTGATTCACATCCGCCAGCCGGCGCGCAGTCTCGAACGGCTCTCGGAGGTCGTCCACGGGCATGGACCCTGGGAGCTGACGGCGCTGCACGAGCTGGTGACACTCTCGGGCTCGCTGGTGATTGGCCTCGCGGTCAGCCATGGCCGGCTCGACCCGGCCGCCGCCTGGGCGGCCAGCCGCGTCGACGAGGACTGGAACATCGAGGAATGGGGCGAGGACGCCGAGGCCGCCGCCGCGGCCGCGCGCCGGCGGCGGGACTTCGCCGAAGCGGCGCGACTCCTGACGCTGGTGCGGGGCTGAGCCCGGCGGCGTAACCGGCCGGGGACGGTGTGCGGGGGCGCGCGCATGCGCCCGTCAACCTATTTATACAGTTAAAGCAGTTACTTGAACCCCTTCGCACGCGTGCGAAGGGGTGCGCGGCGGTCAGAGCTGAGCCGCCACCGCGATCGCGACGACCGCCAGCATCGCCGCCGCCATGCCGAAATTGATGGTTCGCTGCACTGCGGGCGCGAGGTCGAGCCGCCTCAGCGTCACCCCCGCCCAGAGCCAGGCGAGATGGATCGGGATCCAGATGGCGTTCATGATGACGAACTTGATCGCGGTCTCGGCGGCCAGCGCGCCGGGCATGAAGGCGAAGCCCGAAAAGAGCGCCGTGTTGACCGCGTAGGCCTTCGGGTTGATCGGCTGCAGCGCCAGCCCGTTCCAGAAGCCGGGCGCACTCTCGGCATGGATGAAGGCGATCCGGGTGCCGGCGAAGGCGATCTTGGACCCGAGCCAGAGCAGGTAGGCCGCCGAGCCCCAGAGCAGCACCGGTCTGAGCCAGGGCAGGGCGAGGGCGGCCGCGGCGACCCCGGAGATCACCAGCAGGACCACGAGGTTATTCCCCGCCCAGAGCCCCGCGACATAGGCGAGGCCGGGCCGGTAGCCGTAGCCCGAGCCGACTCCGGCGGTGGAGAGAACGCCGGGTCCGGGGGTCACGATGAGGAAGAAGACGGCGGCGGCGAATTCGAGCATGACGCTCGGTAGCAGGCGCCGTGCGGGCAATCAACGCCGGTCGGGGGCCCTTCGGCGCCGAAGCGGATCAGGCCCGGGGGCGCCGCCGGCGCCGTCCGCCCTCGTCGCCACCGCCGGCATGGCCGAAGGAGACGCGCGGGATGGTGACCTGCGTCTCGAGGTTCGGGTAGCCGGCGGTCTTGTGCGGGATGGCGATGGCGCTGACGAAGTGCTCCTGGAAGCGCGGCTCAACGGCCGTCTCGATCTTCTCGATACGGCGGACGACGCGCTCGATCTCGCGCCGGGCGCCGACGTTGACCAGGGCAATGCGCGCCCCCGTGCCGGCGGCGTTGCCCGCCGACGAGACCTTCTCGAGCGGGCAGTCCGGGATCATGCCGAGCGCCATGGCGTGGAGGGGCGAGATGTGCGCCCCGAAGGCACCGGCGAGCACCACCCGCTCGACGCTCTCGACGCCCATCTTGTCCATCAAGAGCCGCGCGCCCGAGTAGAGCGCCGCCTTGGCCAGCTGGATGTTGCGGACGTCGTTCTGCGTGACGGTGAAGAGCGAGCCGCCCTCCGGCCGCCCGTCGTGCACGACGTAGGCCCAGGTGCGGCCGTCCTCGACGATGCGGTCCGATGCGATCGCGGCATGGCTGCCGATGGCGCCGTCCTCGTCGATGATGCCGGCGAGGCGCATCTCGGCGATTACCTCGATGATGCCGGAGCCGCAGATGCCGGTGACGCCCGCCGCGCCGACCTCCGCGGCGAAGCCGGGGTCGTCCGACCAGAGCTCGGAGCCGATGAGCCGGAAGCGGGGCTCCTTCGTCGCCGGGTCGATGCGGACGCGCTCGATGGCGCCCGGCGCGGCGCGCTGGCCGGACGATATTTGCGCGCCCTCGAAGGCCGGCCCGGTGGGCGAGGAGCAGGCCAGCACCCGCTCGCGGTTGCCGAGCACGATCTCCGCATTGGTGCCGACATCGACCACAAGTGTCATCTCGTCCTGCAAGTGCGGACTCTCGGAGAGCACCACCGCGGCGCAGTCGGCGCCCACATGCCCGGCGATGCAGGGCAGCACGTAGAGCCGCCCGTTCGGGTGCATGGCGACGTCGATCTCCCGCGCCCAGAGCGTGATGGCGTCCGAGGTCGCGAGGGCGAAGGGCGCCCAGCCGAGCTCGGTCGGGTCGAAGCCCATGAGCAGGTGGTGCATCACCGGGTTGCCGACGAAGACGCCCTCGACGATGGCGTCGATCGGGATGCCGGCCTCGTGGGCGACCTGGGTGACGAGGGTGTTGAGCGCGCCGCGCACCGCCTTCGTCATCTCCGCCGCGCCGCCCGGGTTCATCATTGCGTAGGAGACCCGGCTCATCAGGTCCTCGCCGAAGCGGATCTGCGGGTTCATGATGCCGGCGGAGGCGATCACCTCGCCCGAGACCAAGTCGCAGAGGTGGCAGGCCACCGTGGTCGAGCCGACATCCACGGCGACCCCGCAGATCGGCCCGTCGTGGAAGCCGGGCCAGATCTGGATGATGCGCCCCTCGGTGCGGCCGACGCCGGTGTGCACGGCGACCGTGACCTTCCACTGGCCATCTCGCAGCGCCCTTTGCAGCATCTGCGTGGTGCGGAGGTCGGAGATGATGCCGGTGATGCCCCATTGTTCCTCGAGCGCCTGGAGCAGCCGTTCGAGGTCGCCCTTCGGGTTCGCCATGTCCGGCTCGGCCACCTCGACGTAGTGGAGCTTGGTGGCGGGGTCCATGAGGACTTGCCGGGCCTCGGCGCGCTTCCGCACCACCTGCTTGTGGACCTGGCTCTCGGCGGGCACGTCGATGACGACGTCACCCTGGATCGTGGCCTGGCAACCGAGGCGGCGGCCCTCGGCGAGGCCTCGCTTGCGGTCGTAGCGCTCCTCGATGCTGTTCCATGGACTCAGCGCGTCTTCGCGCACGTGGACGCCGTGCTTGGCGAACTCACCGTAGGAGGGCGTTACCTGGCACTTGGAGCAGATGCCGCGCCCGCCGCACACCGAGTCGAGGTCGACGCCGAGCCGGCGCGCGGCGCTCAGCACAGGCGTGCCGACGGGAAACCGGCCGCGCTTGCCGGAGGGGGTGAAGATCACCAGGGGGTCGGTCTTGTCGTCCATTCCTGTCTCCGGGCGCGCGCTCTAATCCATGCTAGACGTGGCTGACGGAATGGGGATTGTCGCGCTGCGGCATGTGGTGTCGAGAAGGCGTCGGCCCCCGGGGAGCCTGCGCGCCAGGAAGAAGCCCGGGAACCCGGCTTTTTCGCGTGCAATTCGAGCGCGGCTGCGGTGCGCGGCGGGTGGCGAATCGAAAATTACCCGGACGAGTGCGCCCGGCTACGCCTTTGCCTTCTCCGCAAACCGCAGGTCGAGAGCATCGTGCAGGGCCTCGAAGTTCGCGTTCAGCGCCTCGCGGGTGTCGGCGCCCATGAAGATCGAGGCCAGCTCGTAGCTGTAGGGATCGGCGTGGTGCAGGTCGGCCAGGCGCATCCCTTGATGCACGTGAAGCTGGATCTCGGTGCCTGGAAAGCGTCTTTCGAGTGCGCGCAGTGCCTCTTCACTCGGAGCCTTCGCCACGATCTCGTCCTCGTGGTCCCCGTAGAGCCGCGGCATGAATTTCGCCGCATAGCGGAACCGGCCACGCCGAGCCGGGTAGTCGGGCCGCTTGCCAAGCGCCACGTCGAGCATGACCTCCTTGTGCGGCACGCCCTCGACCTTGTCGAAGATCGGGCTGTGCGACTTGGAGATCCGGGCGTTGATCTCGAGGAGCGCGATGGAGCCGTCGTCCTCGCGGTAGAAGTACTCCATGTTGAAGGGCGTGTTGTCGATGCCGACATGGCCGATCACCTTGCGCGCCGAGGTCTTCATGCGCTCCTTGACCGGCTCGGGCAGGCTCGACGGGTACTCGTAGCGCTCGAGGCTCGACCCGTTGGGGCCGCGGATCGAGTCGACGATGCCGTAGACCTCGACCTCGCCCTCGAAGACGTAGCCCTCGAGCGTGCACTGTCGGCCGTGCGAGATGATCTCCTCGGCGATGCACTTCCAGCCGTCGACGCTCGCGATCTCGTCGGGAAGGTCCGCGTAGCCGAGGATGACGCCGAACGGCTCGGCGAACTGATGGATGCCGGCGCGGATTTTCCTGAGCGCGTGGTCGAGATCATTGCGGTCATCTATGCGATAGCCGAGCAGAGAGGAATGCGCCTTCACCGGCTTGATCCAGAACGGGAAGGGCAGGTCGAGTTCCTCCGCCGGGCGCGCGTCGAACGGGTCGACGAGGGCGAAGCGCGGCACCTCGCCGGGGACGACCTTGCTTTGCTCGATGCGGCTCCAGTACTTGTGCTCGCAGCGCAGCACGCTCTCGAGCGCCGGTCCACGCAGGCCGAACTCGCGTCTCAGGATCGGCATCATCAGGATGGTCGGGAAGTCCCAGTAGCCGACGATGGCGTCGATCGGCTCCGGGAAGCGCTTCAGGAGTCCGCGCGCCTTGTCGAGCAGGGCCTCCATGTCGAAGCGCCAGGCGCCGGCGATCTCCTCGTAGGAGAGCAGACCGTGGAAAGCATACCGCTCGGCATGACGCACCGCCAGAAGCAGTGCCAGGTTGAACGGCTCGAGCCCGACGACGAAGATGTTCTTCTTTCTGTCACTCATGGCGCTGCTCGGTCGCCGCGGTCAGGCCTGCCTTGCCGACCGCGGCGGAGGCGTCCCCGGCTCAGGCGGCGAGCTTCTTCTCCAGGTTCTCGGCGACCTTGTCGAGGAAGCCCGTCGTCGTGAGCCACTTCTGGTCCGGCCCGACGAGGAGCGCGAGGTCCTTGGTCATGTGGCCCGACTCGACCGTGCCGACGGTGACCTTCTCCAGCGTCTCGGCGAACTCCTTGAGCTTGTCGTTGCCGTCGAGCTTGGCGCGGTGCCTGAGGCCGCCGGTCCAGGCGAAGATCGAGGCGACCGAATTGGTCGAGGTCTCCTTGCCCTGCTGGTGCATGCGGTAGTGGCGCGTCACCGTGCCGTGGGCGGCCTCGGCCTCGACGACGTCGCCGTCCGGGGTCATCAGGACGGAGGTCATGAGGCCGAGCGAGCCGAACCCCTGGGCCACCGTGTCGGACTGCACGTCGCCGTCGTAGTTCTTGCACGCCCAGACGTAGCCGCCGGACCACTTGAGCGCGCAGGCCACCATGTCGTCGATCAGGCGGTGCTCGTAGGTGATGCCGGCCTTGTCGAACTTCTCCTTGAACTCGCTCTCGAAGACCTCGGCGAAGAGGTCGCGGAAGCGGCCGTCATAGGCCTTCAGGATCGTGTTCTTGGTCGACATGTAGAGCGGCCAGCCCATCATCAGGGCGTAGTTCATCGAGGCGCGGGCGAAGTCGCGGATCGACTCGTCGAGATTGAACATCGACATGGCCACGCCCGCGCCGGGGGCCTTGATGACCTCGTGCTCGATCACTTCGCCGTCGTCGCCCTCGAAGCGGATCTTCAGCGTGCCGGCTCCGGGGAAGCGGAAGTCGGTGGCGCGGTACTGGTCGCCGAAGGCGTGGCGGCCGATCACGATGGGCTTGGTCCAGCCGGGGACGAGGCGGGGCACGTTCTGGCAGATGATCGGCTGGCGGAAGATGACGCCGCCGAGGATGTTGCGGATGGTGCCGTTCGGGCTGCGGTACATGCGCTTGAGGCCGAACTCCTCGACGCGGGCCTCGTCGGGGGTGATGGTGGCGCATTTCACGCCGACGCCGTGCTCCTTGATGGCGTTGGCCGCGTCGACGGTGATCTGGTCGTCGGTGGCGTCGCGCTCCTGGATCGAGAGGTCGTAGTACCTCAGGTCGATGTCGAGATAGGGGAGGATCAGCTTCTCCTTGATGAAGTGCCAGATGATCCGGGTCATCTCGTCGCCGTCGAGCTCGACGACCGGGTTCTCCACCTTGATCTTCGCCATGTCTCTCTCCCCGAGCGCGGTGTTTGCGGAATCGCGGCGGACCATAGCGGCGCGGCGGGCGGGCGGCAACGTGGGTCG
>JBEPXW010000076.1:0-7071 GCA_041641715.1 Pseudomonadota bacterium | reverse complement strand
CAGCGCCGTCCAGCCCCGAGGCCGCCGGCGCGTCGGTGAGCGCCAGCTCGCCGCCGTGCTCCTCGATGATCTTCTTCACGATGGAAAGGCCGAGCCCGGTGCCCTTCTTGCGGGTCGTCATGTAGGGCTCGGTCAGCCGATCACGGTCGTCGGCGGGCAGGCCTATACCGTTATCCGTGATGGTGATGCGCCAGAAGCGCCGCCCGGCGCGCAAAGAGATGCGGATGCGGCCCTCGGGCGCCGCCTCCCCCTCGGTCTCGCGCCGCCCGTCGATCGCGTCAGCGGCGTTCTGCAGCAGGTTGGTGAGGCACTGCCCGATCAGCCCGCGGTCGCACTGCACGCCGGCGGCGGCCTCCGGCAGATCGGTCTCGTAGGCGATGTCGTTGCGCCCCTCCTCCTGAAGCAGCACCGCCTCGCGCAGGAGCTCGGCGAGGTCCTCGTCCGCCATCACGGGCTCGGGCATCCGGGCGAAGCGCGAGAACTCGTCGACCATGCGCCGGATTTCGGCAGCCTGGCGCGTGATGACGTCGAGGTACTGCTGGAAGGCGTCGCCGTCCTCGCCCATGCGGCCGACGAACTTGCGGCGAATCCGGTCGGCGGAGAGCTGGATGGGCGTCAGCGGGTTCTTGATCTCGTGCGCGACGCGCCGCGCCACGTCGCCCCAGGCGGCCATGCGCTGGGCCGAGGCGAGTGCGGTGATGTCGTCGAAGGTCAGCACATGGCCTTCCTCCGGCGCGTCCGGCGCCTTGGGCGCGACGCGGCCCAGAAACTCGCGCCGCTCCGGTCCCAGCTGGGCGTGGACCGCCCCCTTGGCGATCCCGGACGGGGCGGTGCGGGCCGCCTCGACGAGCGACGCGAAGGCGGGCGCCGCCGCCTCGATCGGCCGACCCAGGGACTGGTGCGGATCGAGCCCCAGCATTTCGGCCGCGGCCTCGTTCACGAGGTCGACCCGCCCCTCGCCGTCGAAGCCCACCACGCCCGCGCTGACGCCGGAGAGCACCGCCTCGATGAAATGGCGGCGCATCTCCGAATCCTCCTTGGCGGCGATCAGGGCGTCGCGCTGGCCCTTCAGCTGCTCGGCCATGCGGTTGAAGATCTGGCTGAGCCGCGTAACCTCGTCGTCGCCCCTCGGCTCCTTCACGCGCACGTCGAGATCGCCCGAGCCGATGCTCTCGGCCGCGGCCGTCAGCCGGCCGACGGGGCGCGCGAGGTGCTCGGCGAACCAGAGACCCAGCAGGATCGCCGAGAGAATGATCAGCATGGCGAAGCCGAGATAGATCAGCGCGAAGCTGAACACGACCCCGTCGCGCTCGCGCTCGAGCCGCTCGTAGAGCTGCACCGTGGCCCGTGTCTCGTCGAGCAGCTTCAGCACGTCGCCCTGCACGTCGCGGCTGACATAAAGGAAGGCGTCGAAAAGGTTGGTCAGATAGACGAGTGCGCGGATCTCGTTGTTGAGCTCGTCCTGCATCAGGACAACCTCGCCCGAGCGGGCCCGCTCCATCTGCGCGTCGCTCGGCGGCTCGAAGTTGAACAGATAGCTGAACTCGCCGCGCGCCAGGATCTCCTTCTGCGAGGAGAAGACGTAGGCCTCCGGCAATTCCCGCAGGAGCGCCTGCTTCTTGACCAGCTCATTGAGTTGATCGCCGGTGATCCCGCCCGCACCGGCCCGGTTCAGGTCGTTGGCCATGGCGAGCACGTCGCCCATGATGTTGCGCCGGTGCTCGCGCTCGTAGGCTTGCGCGGTGTCCAGCGAGTTGCGCACGACACTGCCGACCTGCTCGGAGAACCAGCTCTCGATGCCGAAGTTCACCGTCACGGTGGCGAAGATGGCGACAATCACGGTTGGAACCAGCGCCACCGCCGCGAAGACACCCGTGAGCCGGAGGTGAAGCTTCGATCCGGCCGACTTGCGCCGCCGCGCCGCGACCAGCCGGCTGATCTTCAGGCCGATAACCGTGGTGAGGACCAGGAAGTAGACGAGATCGACGAGAAGGACGGCCTCAAGATAGGGCGACGACCGTTCGCCGTCCTCGCCGAGGCCGAGCACCGCCGAGTTCGCGGCGGCGAGCAACGGCCCGAGAAGCACAAGCCCAAGGACCAGCTCGCGCCCCATCCATCGGGACCGTCGGCTACCGGTGCCCTGCTCGGTCACCGGGGCGGAGATCGCGCCCAGATCGGTCACACTGCCTCGTGCTTGCCCCTCGCCCAAAGGAAGGCGTTTGTTTTTGTGTTGCCGAACTACATCAGTTTCTTGCCGCGTGTGACCGGAATGTCAAGCTCCCTGATGCGTTTTCGCAGCGTATTGCGATTGATCCCCAGCAATTCCGCCGCCTTCACCTGGTTTCCGCGCACCGCCGAGAGGGTGAGCGCGATCAGCGGTAACTCCACCTCGCGCAGGACACGCTCGTGCAGCCCAGGGGGCGGCAGGCTATCGCCGTGCATGCGGAAATAACGCTTGAGGTGCAGCTCGACCGCTGCGCCAAGCGTCCGACCGGCTTCGGCCTCGTCGGTGCCGGCACTCTCGGGGCCGCTGCCCGCGGACAGCTCATGATCGATGAACTCTGCGGTGATCTGCTCATCCGGACACAGCACCGCAAGGCGGCGCACGAGATTCTCCAGCTCGCGGACATTACCGGGCCAGGTGTGCTCCTTCAGCCGCGCGATGCCCTCGGCGGCCAGTGTCTTGCGGGGCAGCCCCTCTTTCTCCGCCTGCCGCAGGAAATGCCGCGCGAGATCCGGGATGTCGTCCAGACGCTCGCGGAGCGGCGGCAGCCGGATCGGCACGACGTTGATGCGATAGTAGAGGTCCTCGCGGAACCGCCCGACATTTATGAGCTGGCGGAGATCCTGATGCGTCGCTGCAACGATGCGGACATCGGCGCGCCGGGTCGTGCGGCCGCCGACGGTCGTGTACTCCCCCTCCTGCAGCACGCGCAGGAGCCGCGTCTGCGCCTCGGGCGGCATGTCGCCGATCTCGTCGAGGAAGAGGGTCCCGCCCTGCGCCTGCTCGAAGCGCCCGACGCCGCGCTCGGTTGCCCCGGTGAAGGCGCCCTTCTCGTGGCCGAAGAGCTCCGATTCGATCAATTCGCGCGGGATCGCGGCCATGTTGATGGCGATGAACGGACCGCGCGCGCGCTTGCCGAAATTGTGCAGCGCCCGTGCCACCAGCTCCTTGCCCGTGCCGCTCTCGCCGGCGATCATCACGGTGAGGTCGGTGTGCATGAGCCGCGCCATGACGCGGTAGACCTCCTGCATGGCCGGCGAGCGGCCGATCAGCGGCAGGTTCTCGTCGCGCGGCTCGACCGGCGCGGCGGGCGTGTCCTTCTCCTTCGCCTGACGTTTCAGCGCCTTCTGAACGAAATCGAGCAACTCCTCGAGATCGAAGGGCTTCGGCAGATACTCGTAAGCGCCGACCTCCGCCGCCCGGATCGCCGTGAGCACCGTGTTCTGCGCGCTCATCACGATCACCGGCAGGTCGGGGCGGCGCTTGCGGATTGCCGGCAGCAGGTCCAGCGCGTCGCCGTCGGGCATGTGGACATCCGTCAGAACGATGTCCCCCTCGCCCTCCTCGACCATGCGCCAGAGCTCGGAGGCCGAGCCGGTGGAGCGAACCCGGCATCCGACGCGGGAGAGCGCCTGGCCGAGCACCGTCCGGATCGAGCGGTCATCGTCCGCCAGCAGGACCGTCGCGCCCGGCTCGGTCACGCCGCGTCCTCCCCGGCTTCCTCGCTCTCCTCCGCCGCCATCGGCAGGAGGAGACGGAAACGGGTCGCGCCCGGCTCGGACTCGCAGGAGATCACGCCGCCATGATCCGACACAATCTTCGAGACGAGCGCCAGCCCCAGGCCGCCGCCATTGCCCTTCGTCGTCACGAAGGGGTCGAAGATGTGCGCCAGCACGTCCTCAGGCACGCCCCGCCCGTTGTCGGCGATCACCACCTGGAGCGGCAGGCTCTCGCGGCGGCCGGACGGCGTCGCCACCTTCATCCCCGCCCGGTAGGAGGTGCGCACGGTGATGATGCCGCCGACCTGCGGCACCGCCTCGGCGGCATTCTTGAGGAGGTTCAGCATCACCTGGATGAGCTGGTCCGAGTCGCCCATCGTCGGCGGCAGCGAAGGGTCGTATTCCTGGACGAACCGCGCATGGGCGGCGAAGCCGGCCTTCGCCGAGCGGCACGCGCGGTCCAGCACGTCGTGGATGTTCACCGGCTGGAACCGCCCGGGCCCGATCTCGCCGAACTGCTCGACCCGGCTAACCAGCGCGCCGATCCGCTCGACCTCGTCGCGGATGAGCTGGGTCAGCTCGCGTTCCTGCTCCGAGGCGCCCATCTGGAGGAGCTGCGCCGCCCCGGAAATTCCCGCCAGCGGGTTCTTGATCTCGTGCGCCAGCATCTGCGCCATCCCGGCGACCGAGCGTGCCGCGCTGCGATGGGTGAGCGAGCGGTCCATGGTCTCGACGATCGCGCGGGGATGGATCACGACCACCGCCCCCGCCTCGCCCATCGGCGCAACCTGGAGATCGACGAGCCGCCCCGGCAGGCCCGGCCAGGCCAGCTCGACGCCGTACTCCGCCATGTTGGCCCCCTGGCGCAGCGCCTGTCCGACCAGGTCGGCGAGGCGGCTGTCCTTGCCCGCCAGCCGCGTCAGCGCCTGCCCGTGAAGCTGTTTCTCCGACGCGGCGAAGAAGTCCTCGGCCGCCCCGTTCACCGAGACGATGGCCCCGTGGTCGTCCACGGCCAAGGCCGGGTTCGGCAGGCTGTTCCAGATGGCCTCGTAGTCCTGGCCCGACGTCATGGCCAACCCCCGCGTGGCACGCCGCCCTCGGCCTGGCCAGGGAATCACCCTGTTGCACGGAACTGCCCAAAACATGGGCAGATGCCCGTGCATAGCGCCGGCCCTTGTGCCGTGCAAGGCCGAGCTCTAGAACGCCGTCGGAATGGAGGGGCGCGCGTGAGGACAGCCGCGATCATCGTCGCCGCCGGCCGGGGCGAGCGCCTCGGCGGCACGATGCCGAAGCAATACCGGCTCCTCGGCGGCGAGATGATCCTGACCCGCGCGCTGCGTGCCGCCCTGGCGGCGCCGGGGATCGACGCGGTGCTGGCGGCCATCGACCCGGAGGCGGAGGCGCACTATGCCGAGGCCGCCGCGCCCCTGAGCGACCCGCGCCTGCTCGACCCCGTCGCGGGCGGGAGCCACCGGGCCGAGACCGTCCGCCGGGCGCTCGAGGCGCTCGCGGAGCATGCCCCCGAGGTCGTGCTGGTCCATGACGCGGCGCGGCCGTTCGCCAGCCACGCGCTTTTCTCGGCGCTCGCGCAGGAAGCCGGGGCGGAGACCGGCGCAATCCCCGCCGAGCCGGTCGTCGACGCCCTGTGGCGCGGGGCGGACGGCCTCGCGGAGGCCCCCGTGGCACGGGCCGGTCTCTGGCGCGCGCAGACACCGCAGGCGTTCCCTTTCGCGTCGCTCCTCGCCGCCCACCGTGCCGCCGCGGAGTCGGAGGCGCCGCCCGCCCTCGACGACGCCGAGGTCTTTCGCCGCGCCGGTCACGCGGTCCACCTCGTCCCCGGCGAGCCGGAGAACGTCAAGATCACCACCGCCGCGGACCTCGCCCGCGCGGAACGCCAGCTCGCCAGGGGGCCCGCGATGACAGAAACCCGCACCGGACAGGGCTACGATGTGCACCGCTTCGCTGCCGGCGACCATGTCACCCTCTGCGGCGTGCGAATCCCGCACGATCGTGGGCTCGAGGGGCACTCGGACGCCGATGTCGGCCTGCACGCGCTCGCCGACGCCCTCTATGGCGCCGTCGGGGACGGCGACATCGGCACCCACTTCCCGCCATCCGACGCGCGCTGGAAGGGCGCCGAGAGCCACGTCTTCCTCCGCCACGCCGGCGAGCGCGTGACCGCACGCGGGGGGCGCGTCGTCAATCTCGACATCACGCTGCTGTGCGAGCGGCCGAAGATCGCGCCGCATGCCCCAGCCATGCGCGCCCGCATCGCCGAAATCCTCGCGCTCGACCCAGGCCGCGTCTCGATCAAGGCGACCACGATGGAGCGCCTCGGCTTCGTTGGCCGCGAGGAGGGAATGGCGGCGCTCGCCGCCGCGACGGTCACCTTACCCATGATAGAGAGCAGCTGATGCATCTCAAGGCCGCAACCCTCTTCGGCCTCGGCTACCTGCCCGGCGCGCCCGGCACATGGGCCTCCGTGGCCGCTATCCCGCTCGCCTGGCTGCTGCATGCGCTCGGCGGGTTCTGGCTCCTCGGCCTTGCCACGGTCGTGCTGGGCCTGCTCGGCTACTGGGCGGCCGCACGGGTGCTCGAGGAGCGCGCCGCCCACCGAGGCGAGGCCGTCGAGCTGGAATGGAGCGAGAAGGACAGCACCTTCGCCGCGCCGGGCGGGCAAGACCCCTCCGAGATCGTCATCGACGAGCTGGTCGGCATGCTGCTGGCCCTCTGGCCCCTGTCGGCGGGTCTCACGATCACCGGCGCGGCGGCCCATGTCTGGCCCTGGCCCGGCTGGGTGCTGGGCTTCCTGCTGTTCCGCTTCTTCGACATTGTGAAGCCGCCCCCCGTCCGCTGGGCCGACCGCCTGCCGGGCGCGCTCGGGGTCATGCTGGACGACCTTGTCGCCGGCGGCCTCACCGCCCTCATCGCTCTCGTTGCCGCGGGAATTGCCCATGGCTGGTTCTGACCAGGCGCGCCGGATGGCCGCCGATCTGCTCGCCCTCTGCGAGGCGCAGGGCCTCGCCATCGCGACGGCGGAAAGCTGCACAGGCGGCATGGTTGTCGCCGCGCTCACCGACATCCCCGGCTCGTCGGCGGTCGTCGAGCGCGGCTTCGTCACCTACTCCAACGCGGCGAAGGCCGAGTGCCTTGGCGTCCCCGCGGCGCTCATCGAGGCGCATGGCGCTGTCTCGGAGCCGGTGGCCCGCGCCATGGCCGAGGGCGCGCTGGCCCGCAGCCCCGCCGATCTCGCCGTCGCCGTCACCGGCATCGCCGGACCCGGGGGCGCGGGCTGACCATAGCCACGGCGGAAAGCTGCACCGGCGGGCTCGTGATCGCCGCGCTGAC
>JBEPXW010000075.1:0-7089 GCA_041641715.1 Pseudomonadota bacterium | reverse complement strand
ACATCGACTGTGGAGGACGTGGCTCAGGTCCGCGTCCCCGCGATCGCCAGCATTCCGTCGAGGTCGAGATGCGCCTCGAGATGCGCGGCGAGGCGGTCGAGCGTCGCCTCGACCTCCGCGCCATAGGACAGCGGCCCTGGCGCGGTCCCGAACGTCGCAAGCCATGCCTTCCGAAATGCGTCACCGCCGAAGAGCCCGTGCAGATAGGCCCCGCCGATCCGCCCGTCGGGCGACTGCGCGCCCTCGTCGGCCGCGCCGAGGCGGAACATCGGCCGGGCACGGTCCGGCCCCTCGGTCCGGCCGATGTGGATCTCGTAGCCCTCGACCGGCGCGCCGCTGGCGAGATGCACGCCGGTGACCCGGGTCAGCCGCTTCTCCGGCGTCATGACCGTCTCGACATCGAGCAACCCCAGCCCCTCGCTAACGCCCGGCGTGCCCTCGATACCCTCCGGGTCGGCGATCGTCCGGCCAAGCATCTGGTAGCCGCCGCAGATGCCGAGGATGCGCCCGCCGCGCCGGCGGTGTGCCACGAGGTCAACATCCCATCCCTGCGCGCGCAGATAGTCGAGATCCCCCCGTGTCGACTTCGAGCCCGGCACGATCACGAGGTCTGCATCGCCGGGAATCGCGTCGCCCGGCCGGACCATCCCGACCGCTACCTCCGGCTCAAGCTTCAGCGGGTCGAGGTCATCGAAATTTGCAATCCGCGAAAGCTGGAGGCAGACGACCTTCACCCCGCCCCCGGCTTGGTCGGACCTGATGTCGGCGGCATCCTCCGCGGGCAGCCGGGCCGCCCCGGGAAACCACGGCAGGATGCCGAAGCCGCGCCAACCGGTACGCTCAGCGATCAGGCGATATCCTTCATCGAAAAGACGAATATCGCCACGAAACTTGTTGATGATAAATCCTTTCATCAGCGCAGCGTCCTCCGGTGAGACGACCGCGCGCGTGCCGACAAGCTGGGCGATAACGCCGCCCCGGTCGATGTCGGCGGCCAGCACGACTGGCACGCGCGCCGCCGAGGCGAAGCCCATATTGGCGATGTCGCCGGCACGCAGGTTGACTTCGGCCGGACTGCCCGCCCCTTCGACGAGCACGAGGTCCGCCCCGGCGCGAAGCCGCCCGAAGCTCTCGATCACCCCGCTCATCAGGTCCGGCTTCATCCGCGCGTAGTCGCCGGCCCGCACCGCGCCCAAGCGGCGGCCCTGCAGGACGACCTGGGCGCCTGTCTCGGTCTCGGGCTTGAGCAGCACCGGGTTCATATCCACGGACGGCGCCACACCGGCCGCCCGCGCCTGCAGCGCCTGCGCCCGACCGATCTCGCCCCCCTCGGCCGCCACGGCCGCATTGTTCGACATGTTCTGCGGCTTGAACGGCCGCACGCTTAGGCCGCGCCGGGCGTAGGCGCGGCAGAGCCCCGCGACGAGCACCGACTTGCCCACGTTCGAGCCGGTGCCCTGGATCATCAGCGCCCCAGTCACGGCGCACCCTTGAGGACCAGCGGCAGGCCGGCCGCGACGAATTCCACGTGGTCCGCCGCGCTTGCGATGCGCCGGTTCAGTCGCCCCTGCGCGTCGCGGAAGGCCCGGCCGAGCGCATTCGTCGGCACAAGCCCCATGCCGACCTCATTCGACACCAGCACGGCCCGTCCCGGCGCACCCGCGAGCGTGGCGAGAAGCGACTCGGTTTCCGCCTCGACGTCGCGCTCCGCATGGATCAGGTTCGAGAGCCAGAGCGTCAGGCAATCCACCAGCAATGTCACGTCCTCGCCCGCGTGGTCGCGAATCGCAGCCGCGAGCTCGACCGGCGCCTCGACCGCGCTCCAATCCGCATCGCGCTCCGCCTGGTGGCGGCGAATCCGCTCGCGCATCTCGTCGTCGAGCGCCTCCGCGGTGGCGATGAACACGCGCGGCGCTTCCGCTGCCAGCGCCAGCCCCCGGGCGGATTTGCCCGACCGCGCGCCACCGAGGATCAGGGATACCCGCGCCATCACGCCCGCTCCCGCGCGAGCCGCAAGGGCGTGGCATGGGGCACCGGCTCGGCGAAGACCGCCTCGAAGGCCGCGCCGTCCAGGATCATCCGCGCCGCCCGAATCGGCCCGGCATGGGTGACGAGCGCCGCGCTGTCCTCGACATCATCCAGCGCCGCCGCGACCCGCTGATGCAGCTCGGCGAAGGTTTCACCGCCGGGCGGCGCCACCCGCCACGGGTCGGCCGCCCAGGCGTCGCTCTCCGCCCGCGGGATGTCCCGCCAGCGCCGCCCCTCCCAGGCACCGAAATCCAGCTCGTGCAAACGGGCGTCCACGTCCAGCTCCAACCCGTCCCGCTCGGCCAGGGCCGCCGCCAGGGAACGACATCGCCGCGCCGGGCTGGCAACCACGCGGCGGACCCGCGGCGTCGCGGCGAGTGCTCCGGCGACCTCGGCCGCAGCCCAGGAGCCGAGCCCGACCTCGCTGCGCCCGTAGCAGACGCCGGCGGCGGCATTCGTCGCCGGATGACGCAACAGGATCATGCCCAGGCCCCGGCGAGCGTCACCATCACCGTGATCTCGCCCAGTTGAGCCATGCCTCCGAGCCCGTCGCCCGTGTAGCCGCCAATCCGGCGCACCAGGTAGACGAGAAAAGCGCCGGTTACCACAAGCGCCATGCAGAGCGCGAGAAGGCCTGCCCATCCGCCGGCCGTCGCCAGCACGAACGCCGTTCCCAAGGCTCCCGCCACCTCGGTAAAACCCGCCCCGCGCGCGACAAGCGCGCCGACACCCTCGGCCCGCGCGTACCGCGCCAGCGCCGTAGCCGGAACCATAACCGCCCGGCCGATCCCCCCGGCCAGCACCAGCGCCAGCACCCCGGCGGCCGGCGCCAGCGCCGCCAGCGCGGCCCAGCGCAGTCCGACCGAAAGCACCAACGCAATCACCCCGTAGCTTCCCGTCCGGCTGTCGCGCATGATCGCCAGCGCCGCCTCCGGCGTCCGCCCGCCGCCGAGCCCGTCGGCGCAGTCCGCTAACCCGTCTTCGTTCAGGGCCCCGGTGAGAGCGATCATCGCCGCGACGGCCAGCCCCGCCGCAACGCCCGCCGGCAGCACCGTGGCGGCCAGCCACCAGACCGCACCGCCGGCGAGCCCGATCAACGCACCCACCACCGCGAAATAACGGCTGGCCCTCGCGAGGCGATCCTGATCCCAGCCCAACCATCGCGCCGCCGGCAACCGGGTGAGGAACGCGGCAGCCGCACGAAAGAGAACCAGCTCCGCCCGCGCCCGGCTCATCCGCCTTTGCCCGATACGCCCGCGCTCTCGAACGTCGCCATCTCGTTCACCATGGCCGAGGCCGCGCGCAGGAGCGGGAGCGCCAGCAGCGCGCCGGTTCCCTCGCCAAGACAAAGATCCAGGTCGATCAGCGGCTCCACCTTCAGCCAGTCCAGCATCCGCCGGTGCCCGCCTTCGCGCGAGCGGTGGGCGAAGACGCAGTAAGGCCGCGCCTCGGGCCGGGCGGCCAGCGCCGCCAGCGCCGCGGCGGTGGCAATGAAGCCATCG
Source organism: Pseudomonadota bacterium (assembly GCA_041641715.1). Classification (GTDB taxonomy): domain Bacteria; phylum Pseudomonadota; class Alphaproteobacteria; order Rhodobacterales; family Rhodobacteraceae; genus Thermohalobaculum. The sequence goes on along the minus strand of JBEPXW010000075.1, from coordinate 3,559 downwards.
ACCAGGACGACCGCCCGCCGCGAAGCGGCCCCGATTACCGCCCCGCACATGGCCGCGATCTCGAGCCCGCCGAAGGCACTCAACGCCTCGAGAGGCACAAGCGGCCCCGGCCGCCGCCCGGCGGCGCGCGCCAGCACGGCGAGCTTCCGGTCGATCCCGTTCGCGCCCAGACCAGCCCCCGGACCAGTCAGGACGCCGAGCTCAATTCCGGCGACGCCATGCGCCACCAGTGCCGCGGCCGAGGTGTTCCCGATCCCCATTTCACCTAACGCTACGACGCGGGCGCCGCCCGCCGCAGCCTCCGCCGCCAGCCCGGCGCCGAACGCCAACGCACGCTCCACTTCGTCTCGCGTCAGCGCGTCCTCCCGGACGGCATTGCGCGTGCCCCGCCGGATCCCGGCCCGCACCAGTCCCGGCGCGTCGCCAATCTCGACGGCGACCCCGGCATCGACTACCGTCACGTCGGCGCCACTCACCCGCGCGAACACCGTCGAGGCCGCGCCGCCGGCCAGGAAGTTCCGCACCATCTGGGCCGTGACCTCCTGCGGCCAGGCTGAGACGCCCTCAGCGACAAGCCCGTGGTCCCCGGCAAAGATAAAAAGTCGGGCCGGTTCCGCCGCGGGCCGCTCGGTCCCCTGGGCCACCGCCATCTGCCGCGCCAACGCCTCGATACGGCCGAGGCTGCCCGGCGGCTTGGTCTTGGCGTCGATCGCCATCTGCACGGCCTCGCCGAGCGCGGGATCCGGCGTCGCGATGGCGAACTCCGGCAGCACCGCTCAGCCCTCCCGGACGAGCGCGGGAATTCGCGCCATGAAGTGCCCCTTCACGCCCTTGGGCCACTGCCGGAACGGCACCTGCCCCGTGGGGCTGTCACGGTGTAGGCATGCATAGTCCACCACGGCCTTCGCGGCCTCGCCGCCCGGGGCGAAGGCTCCCAGCACGTAAGTCAGCTTGTCGGGCGCGGTCACGGCCGTGTTGCAGTGCCGCTCGCAGCCCATCAGGCAGGACTGGCGCCGCACCTCGATGCCAGGCACGGCGGCGGCAAGGCGCTCGACATGGGCGGCGAGTATCTCGCCCCCCGTCTGGCCGCAGGGCGCGCACTTCTCCTCGACCGACCACCGGCAGGTGTCGCAGACGAAGATCGTCGTGGTCATGGCTCGCGCGCCCCTGGCTCGTCTCGCTCCATCATCCGCCCTGCCCGGCCGCCTTCCCGGCCCGACGAGGCGCATTTTCGTTTGATCGCGACATAGCGCGGGCGTATGCAGGGCGCAACGAACAGCGCACCCGTAACGGGGGCTGAGCGGATCCGGGCCGAGGCCGACCCAAGGAGGGGGCCGACGTCGGAGCTGTTCCATGGCAGTGGCCTCGAGCCCTCCCTGTGTGCGCACGGCAGACCCAGGAGGGATCCATGAAGGCCGCCTTCGCCACGCTCGTCGTCTTCGCCGCCACGCCTGCCTTGGCGCATACCGGCCACTACGCCGAGTCGGCGGGCCACAGCCACTGGCTCGCCGCCGGCGCGCTCGGCCTCGCCTTCGCGATCGCCGGCGTGGCGTTCTGGCGCGGGCGTCGGGCTAGAATGTCCCGCGAGGCGGCGGAGCGCAGGGCGTGACCCGAATCGGCGTCATGGTCTGCGGCCACGGCTCGCGCAGCCAGGCCGCTGTCGACGAGTTCGCGGTAGTGGCCGAGCGCCTCCGCGAGCATTTCCCGGACTGGCCGGTGGCGCACGGCTATCTCGAGTTCGCCAACCCGGTGATCCGCGACGGACTCGACCGCCTGCGCGAATCGGGGTGCGACCGAATCCTCGCCGTGCCGGGAATGCTGTTCGCCGCGATGCACGCGAAGAACGACATCCCGTCGGTACTCAACACTTACGCGGCCGGGCACGGGGTTGAGGTGAAATACGGCCGCGAGCTCGGCGTTGATCCGAAAATGGTCGCCGCGGCCGCCGAGCGCATCCACGAGGCCGTCGCGCGGGCCGACGCGGAAGCGGGCCCCGTGCCCCACCACGAGACTTGTCTGGTCGTCATCGGCCGCGGCGCCTCCGACCCAGACGCCAATTCCAACGTCGCCAAGATCACGCGGCTGCTCTGGGAGGGGCTCGGCTTCGGCTGGGCGGAGACCGGCTACTCGGGCGTCACCTTTCCGCTCGTCGAGCCCTGCCTCGAGCGCGCCGCCCGACTCGGCTTCCGCCGCATCGTCGTGTTCCCGTATTTCCTCTTCACCGGCGTCCTGATCGACCGCATCTACGGCTTCACCGACCTCGTTGCCGAGCGCACGCCCGAGGTGCAGTTCGTCAAGGCCGGCTACCTCAACGACCATCCGCAGGTGATCGCCACCTTCGCCGAGCGCGTGCGCGAGATTCTTGAGGGCGCGCCCGCGATGAACTGCCAGATGTGCAAGTATCGCGCCCAGGTGCTCGGCTTCGAGCACGAGGTCGGCGCGGCGCAGGAGAGCCACCACCACCACGTCGAGGGCCAGGGCGCCCAGGCGCCGGGCTCGAACGTCGCCGAGTGCCCCCTCTGCGACGACTTCTGCACCGGCGCCTGCCGCCTCCTGACGGAGGAGCACGGGCACCACCATCATCACCACGGCCATGACCACCACGATGGCGGCCACGCGCACCATCACCATCATCATCCGGCCTACCCCCACGCGGACCACCCGCTGGGGCCGGAGAGCGTGCGCAAGTATCTGAAGGATCGCTGAGGCGTGGGCGCGCCGCTGTTCGACAGCTACCTGATCGTGGACTGGTCCGCCCGCTCGCGCCCCGGTCCGGCGAACCCGAAGAAGGATTCGATCTGGTGGACCCTCGCGCGGCGCGATGGCGATCAGGTTGCCGACCGGCCGCCCGCTTATGCCCGGACGCGAGCCGACGCTATCGCGCGGATCACTGAACTCCTGGCCGAGGAGCGGCGCGCGGGGCGGCGCGTGCTGGGAGGCTTCGACTTCCCCTTCGGATACCCGGCCGGCGTCGCGGCCCAGCTCACCGGACAGCCGGACGCACTCGCGCTCTGGCGCTGGCTGGCGGCCGAGATCGAGGACAACGAGAAGAACGAAAACAACCGCTACGCCGTAGCGGAAAAGATCAATCGCGCCTGGGACGGCATCGGCCCGATGTGGGGCCGGCCCGGCGGCTGGCAGCACCCTGACGTGCCCGTCTCCGCCCGCGCGCGCCGGGGCGGCGAGCACCCGCCCGAGCGCCGGCTGGCGGAGGAGCGTGCGAACGGCGCGAAGACCGTCTGGCAGCTCGCCTATGCCGGCTCGGTCGGCAGCCAGGTCCTCCTCGGCCTGCCAGCGCTCGAGCGACTGAGAACCGACCGGCGCCTTGCCGGCCATGTCGCCGTCTGGCCCTTCGAGACCGGACTCGCGGCGCCCGAGGCACCGATCGTCCTGGCCGAGGTCTATCCGTCGCTCCTTCGCTCGGCGGTGAAGGCGGGCCGAAGGCCCGGTGAGATTCCGGACGCTGCCCAGACGCGCATCAACGCGGTCGCCTTCGCCGCGCTCGATGCGGCGGGAGAGCTGGCACCGCTCTTCGCCGGCGCGCCGGAACTGACAGCGG
>JBEPXW010000074.1:0-7113 GCA_041641715.1 Pseudomonadota bacterium | reverse complement strand
TGCGGCCGATGCCGGCGGACCAGTGCCAGGCCGTGCGCAGGTAGCGCAGCGCGAACCAGATCAGCAGTGCGCCACCGAGCGCGGTCAGCGCGGACTTCGCCGCCGGGACATGCCGGAACAGCACCGCCGCGCCCATCACGGCCGCCGTGGACCAGATCAGCACGCCGAGCGCCACCGCCGGCACCACCGCCAGCGCCGCCCGGCGGCCGGAGCCGAGCGCGATGGCGATGGTGTTGAAAACGTTCGGCCCCGGCGAGAGGACGTTCGCGCCGAACACCGCGAGCGCGGTGGCGATCTCGGGCCAGGGTGTCGTCACGCGCGGCCGCTCAGGCGACCGGGGTCGTCGCCTGCATCGGCGGGGTCTCGGAGAAGCCCGCGTACCACGCCGCCAGCGTCGGGCAGCGCTCGCGCCAGCCGAGGTCGGGGAAGCGGTAGTCGAGGTAGCCGAGGGCGCAGCCCGCCGCCACCGTGGCCGCGTTGGTCGGGCCGCCATGGACGAGGGCGGTGCGCTCGAGCGCGTCGACCCCGCGGTTGAGCTTCGCCACCTGCCCGTCGACCCAGGGCTGGTAGCGGATCTCCTCGGGCCTCAGCCGCCACTCGTAGGTGGCGAGCAGGCCCGCCTCCATGATGCCGTCGGAGAGCGCCTCGGCCGTGAGCACGGGGAACAGGGCGGCGCCGTCGGGGTAGAGGCCCCCCTGGGCGCGCCAGTCGAGGTAGCGGCAGATGACGCGGCTGTCGAACAGGCTCTCGCCCTCGTCCGTCACCAGGCACGGGATCTTGCCGAGCGGGTTCGCCCCCACCGTCGCCTCGTTCGGCGCGGTCGGCGTGCCGGAGCCGGGCACGAGCGCGACGGTGTCGAGCTGGCCGGTCAGGTGCAGCGTGACCATCACCTTGCGGACGAAGGGCGAGGTGGGCGAATGGTAGAGTTTCATGGCTCTCTCCTCTCGGGCTGGGCCGTCGTGTCGGGCGCGGCGCCGTTGCCGTTCGTGCGGCTGAAAAGGCGGGCGATGATCATCGAGGTGCGCGGCAGGTAGCGGTAGGGCGTGAGCGGCCCCGGCCCCCGGCGCCGGGTCATACGGTATAGGGTGAAGAGGATCAGCGCCAGATGCGCCACCGCCGCGAAGGCGAAGAGCGCCGGGGGCCCGAGGAGCGCGACCAGCCAGGCGGTGGCGATCGGGCTGATGATCGCGCCGATGCTGTAGAAGAAGATGAGGGCGGCGTTGAGGTCGACGATGAAGTCGGGCTCGGCGTAGTCGTTGGCGTAGGCCGCGGAGACCGAGTAGACGGGATAGGTGGTCGCGCCGAAGACGAAGGCGGCGAGGAAGATCAGCGTGGTCTCGCCGGGCGCCACCGCGAACACGGTCCAGATGCACCCCAGTATGGCGAGGACCGAGAGGCCGAGGAGGACGCGGCGCCGGTCCATCGCGTCGGCGATCCAGCCGACTGGGAACTGCGCCGCGGCGCCGCCGATGACGGCCGCGGAGAGGAAGAGCGCGATCTCGCCCTGCTCGAGCCCGTTCTCGATGCCGAAGACCGGTCCCACCATGCGGAACGAGGCGCCGGTGAGCCCCGCGACGATGATGCCCATCGTGGCCGAGGGCGAGAGCCGCATCGCCTTGATCGGCCGGAGCCGCGGCGCCGAGGGCGTCTTCGGCTGCACGCTCCGCGTCAGTGCCAGCGGCAGGAGGCAGAGGCAGCAGAAGACGGCGACGATGTTGTAGGCCCAGTAGGCCGCCGGGTCGAGGAAGGCGATGAGGCCCTGCGCACCGACCTGGCCGGCGAGGTCGACGACGCGGAAGACGCCGTAGACCCGCGCCCGGTTGCGGTTCTCGATCTTCGCCTGCAGCCAGCTCTCGATCACCGTGTAGGCCGAGGCGATGGCGAGGCCCGTGAGGAGCCGGAGCCCCGCCCACGCCCACGGCCCCTCGATGACCGGGTGCAGGAGCGCGCCGATGGCGCCGAGCGCGGCCGCGGCGGCGAAGGCGCGGGCGTGGCCGATCGCGCCGATGTAGCGCGGGGCGACGTAGCACCCGGCGAGGAAGCCGACGAAATGGGCCGAGCCGAGCAGGCCGATCTGCTCGGTGGTGAAGCCGCGCATGGCTCCGGCCAGCGCGTCGAGCGGCCCGAGCGTGCCGGAGCCGAGTTGCACCAGCAGGATCGAGGCGAAGAGCGCGGCGAAGGAGACGAGCGTGCGCATGACTCGCGGTTTCGGTTCGGTGGGCGGCGCGCCCGCCGCCGTCTCGGCGCGAGTCGGTCGGGTCCCGTCGCTCCGCCGCCATATGAGCCGCGTCCGCGCGTGCGGTCAATCCGCCGCCTTGCCGCGCCGGGGCGGCATTGGTATCTCCCCCGCTGTCCACGGAGGAGAGCCAGCCCTTGACCACGCACCCCGCGCAGGGCCGCATCGCCGAGAAGAAGGCCGACCGCCCGAAGGCGGCGCGGATCGGGCCGCTGCGCGGGCTCGCGCCCTATCTGAGGTCCTATCGCTGGACGATTGTCGGCGTGGCGCTGGCGCTCCTGGCGGCGGCGGCGTTCACGCTGGCGCTGCCCGTGGCGTTCCGCCGCGTGATCGATGCCTTCTCGGCCGAGAACGCGGCGCTGATCGACAAGTATTTCATGGCGCTGATCGGCGTCGCGGCGGCGCTGGCTTTCTTCACGGCGCTGCGCTTCTATCTCGTCAGCCGGCTCGGCGAGCGCGTCATCGCCGACCTGCGCGCCGCCGTCTTCAACCACGTGGCCAGTATGAGTCCCGCCTTTTTCGAGCGGGTCATGACGGCGGAGGTGCTGTCGCGGCTGACCACGGACACCGCCGTCATCCAGGGGGTGGTCGGCTCGACCGCCTCGATCGCGCTCAGGAACATCCTGCTGCTGGCGGGCGGCGTGGTCATGCTGGTGGTCACCTCGGCGAAGCTCTCGGGCATGACGCTGCTGCTCGTTCCGGTGGTGGTGTTCCCGATCCTGATTCTCGGCCGCCGGGTGCGCCGGCTCTCGCGGCTCAGCCAGGATCTCGTGGCCGAGAGCGCGGCCGCCGCGGGCGAGACGCTGCAGGCGGTCCAGACCGTGCAGGCGATGACCCACGAGGAGCCCTCCAGGGCGCGCTTCAAGGGCCGGGTCGAGGCGGCCTACGATGCGGCGAAGGCCCGCATCACGGCGCGGGCACTGCTCACCGCCATCGTCATCTTCCTCGTCTTCAGCGGCGTCGTCGGCGTGATCTGGATCGGCGCGCGCGACGTCATGGCCGGGCGCATGACGCCGGGCGAGATGGCGCAGTTCGTGCTCTACGCCGTGTTCACCGCGGGGGCGGTGGGCGCGCTCTCCGAGGTCTGGGGCGAGCTGCAGCGCGCCGCCGGCGCGACCGAGCGGCTCGTCGAGCTCCTCTCGATGGAGAACCCGATCCGGGAGCCGGACGAGCCGCTGCCGCCCGCCGAGCCCGCGCGTGGCGAGATCGTCTTCGAGGACGTCAGCTTCGCCTACCAGTCGCGGAGCGAGATCCCGGCGCTCCGCGACGTCTCGTTCCGCATCGCGCCGGGCGAGCGGGTGGCGCTCGTCGGGCCCTCGGGGGCCGGCAAGACGACCGTGCTGCAGCTTCTCCTGCGCTTCTACGACCCGGAGTCGGGGCGGATCGCGCTCGACGGCGTGCCGATCGACCGGCTGAGGCTCCGCGACCTGCGCCGCCGCCTCGCGCTGGTGCCCCAGGAGCCGGTGATCTTCGCCGACACCGTGCGCGCCAATATCCTGTTCGGCCGCCCGGACGCCACCGACGCCGAGGTGGAGGAGGCCGCCCGCGCCGCCGCAGCGCACGACTTCGTCGCGGGGATGCCCGGGGGCTACGACACCTGGCTCGGCGAGCGCGGCGTGCTGCTTTCGGGCGGGCAGAAGCAGCGCATCGCGCTTGCCCGTGCGATCCTGCGCGACGCGCCGGTGCTGCTGCTCGACGAGGCCACCTCCTCGCTCGACGCCGAGAGCGAGCGCGCGGTGCAGGAGGCCGTCGACCGCCTCAGCCAGGGGCGCACGACGCTGGTGATCGCGCACCGGCTCGCCACCGTGAAGCGGGCCGATCGCATCTTGGTGCTGGAGGGCGGCCGGCTGGTCGCCACCGGCACCCATGACGAGCTCGTGGCCGAGGGCGGGCTCTACGCCCGCCTCGCCCGGCTGCAGTTCACGGAAGGGCTGGCCGCCGAATAAGTCCACCCCGCTGACCCCGCCTTGCTGCGCCCGGCCGCCTGTGGCTGAATGGCCGGGCAAAGGGGGTGAGCGAGGGAGTCGCCAGTGCCGCCGGCCGAGCAGGAAACGACCGAGGAGGCCCGCCCCGGCTGGGCGACTCGCGACGACATCCGGGCCATCGAGCGCGTGCCCCTCGAGAACCGCTGGCCGGCGGAGACCGTCTATGGCCTGCTGCGGCGCACGGCGGAGGCCTTCCCGCGTCACCCGGCGATCAGCTTCCAGCTCCGCTCCGGCCCCCGGGACCGGGCCGAGACACTGAACTGGCGGACGCTCTGCAACCGGGTGACGCGCACCGCGAACCTGTTTCGCCGGCTCGGGGTGGGCGAGGACGACGTGGTCGCCTACATCCTGCCGAACTGCAACGAGACGGTGATGGCGCTCTTGGGCGGGGCGACGGCCGGGATCGTGCTGCCGATCAATCCGCTCCTCGAGGCGAGTCAGATCGCCGCGATCTTGAAGGAGGCGCGCGCCAGGGTCGTCGTCACGCTCGCGCCGATCCCGAAGACGGACATCGCCCAGAAGGCCCACGCTGCCGTCGCCGAGGCGGGCACGGTCGAGACGGTCCTCGAGGTCGATCTCGGGCGCTATGTCTCACCGCCGCTCTCCTGGCTTCTGCCGTTCCTTCGGCCGCGCTGCGAGCGCGCAGGAGGGGTGCGGGTTCGAGGTTTCCGGAGGGCGCTGATGGCGGAGGACGGCGCCGCGCTCGCTTTCGACGAGGGCGACGGGGAGCGGATTGCCGCCTTCTTTCACACCGGCGGCACCACGGGCACGCCGAAGATCGCGCAGCACCGCCAGCGCGGCATGGTCTACAACGGGCTGATCCCGCAGATGGCGATGGCCTCCGAGCGGGACGTGCTGATCTGCCCGCTGCCTCTCTTCCACGTGTTCGGCGCCTACCCGATCCTGATGGCCTGCGTCGCCTCCGGCGCGCACATGGTGATGCCGACCCCGGCCGGCTACCGCGGCGACAAGGTCATGAACAACTTCTGGAAGCTGGTGGAGCGGTGGGGCGTCACCTTCATGGTGACGGTGCCGACCGCGGCCTCGGTGCTGATGCGACGCAAGGTGGACGCGGACGTCTCGACGCTCGAATACGCGCTCTCCGGCTCGGCGCCGATGCCGGTGGAGCTGTTCCGCCGCTTCGAGAGCAGGACGAGCGTGCGCATCCTGGAGGGCTACGGGATGACCGAGGCGACCTGCCTGATCGCGTTCAACCCCCTCCGGGGCGAGCGCCGGATCGGCTCGGTGGGGCTGCCGGTGCCTTATACCGAGATCAGCATCCTGGAATGCGAGGAGGACGGCACGGTGCGCCGCGCCTGCGCCACCGACGAGACCGGAGAGATCTGCGTGCGGGGTCCGGGCGTCTTCCCGGGCTATCTGGAGCCGGAGCTGAACGCGGGGCTTTTCACGCCGGACGGCTTTCTGCGGACCGGCGACCTCGGCCGCTTCGACGCCGACGGCTATCTCTGGATCACCGGCCGGTCGAAGGAGCTGATCATCCGCGGCGGGCACAACATCGACCCCGCGATGATCGAGGACGCACTGCTCGCGCATGACGCGGTCGCCTTCGTGGGCGCGGTCGGGCAGCCGGACGCCCGGGCCGGGGAGTTGCCCTGCGCCTATGTCGAGCTGGCCTGGGGGTCCGAAGCGACCGTGAAGGAGCTGATGGACTTCGCCGCCGAGAAAGTGCCGGAGAAGGCCGCCGTGCCGAAGCACATCGAGATCCTCGACGAGCTGCCCAAGACGGCCGTCGGCAAGGTCCACAAGCCGGCCCTGCGCAAGAGGGCGATCGCCCGGGCGCTGGGACAGGCGCTGTCGAAGGCCGGGATCGAGGCGGAGATCGAGGTGGTCGATGACAAGGCGCGCGGCCTCGTCGCCCGCGTCAGCGCCCGCGATGCCGGGGAGGCGAAGGTCGCCGAGGTGCTTGGCCGCTTCGCCCAGCCCTGGGAGATGGCGGGCTAGCTTTTCCGGCCCGTCCTACCCGCTGGGGCCGAACAGGAGCCAGAGCAGGAAGCCGAGGAACGGGAAGAGGATGATCAGGACGATCCAGATCACCTTCGCGCCCGTGCCGGCCGGGCTCTGCACCGTCTTGACGATGGCGTAGACGTCGAGGACGAGCAGCAACAGGCCGAGCAGGCCGCCGACTTCGATCATGGATCAGGGTCCCCTCGCGCGAGTGACGTCGTGAGTGTAGCCGAGGCGCGGCCGCGGGCCAACCGGTCAGCCGGCCGCCGTCTCCCTCGCGACGACCTCCGACCGGACGTGCTCGGGCCGGATCCCGAGGCCGATCAGCCGGGCCGGCAGGCGGCGGTGAAGGGGCCAGGCGTCGAGGGGTGCAGCGTGTCGCCGCGGAAGTCGCGCAGGAAGTCGGCGTGCTTCTCGAGCACCGCCACCTCGACCCCCGCCCGTGCCAGCAGGAGGCCGAGCATCAGCCCCGCCGGCCCGCCCCCGGCGATGCAGCACTGCGTGGTCAGGGTGCTTGCCACGGGGCCTCCTGCCCGGCGCGTCCCGCGGCAGCCTCGGCCGCGGCGGGTCAAGCGGGCGGAGTTGACATCGCCGGGCCCATGCCTATAAGCGCGCCATCGCGGCCGTCCGTTAGGGCGGCCATCGCCGGCGTCCGCGGCCCGCGCAAGCGGGACCCTGTCGCCCCGGCCCGAGAGCCAGGGGAGAGGAGGTCGCCTCGCATTGTGACGCGAAAGGAGACGCACGTGACCAAGCGCACGTCCGCCAAGTACAAGATCGACCGCCGCATGGGCGAGAACATCTGGGGCCGCCCGAAGAGCCCCGTGAACCGCCGCGAGTACGGCCCCGGCGAGCACGGCCAGCGCCGCCGCGGCAAGCTCTCGGACTTCGGCCAGCAGCTCAAGGCGAAGCAGAAGCTGAAGGGCTATT
>JBEPXW010000073.1:0-7162 GCA_041641715.1 Pseudomonadota bacterium | reverse complement strand
CTGGGGCGGCTGGCTGGCGATCCAGGGCGAGACCTCGGTCGGCGTCCTCGTCGCCTTCGTCTCGGGGTTCGAGAAGATCGCGAGCCCGATCCGCGAGCTCATCAACTTCTACCGCACCTGCGCACAGGCCGGCGTGCAGCACGACATGATCGCCGCCTGGATGCGCGCCTGACGCCGGGGCTTGCCGCCCGCATGCCAGCGCGGCACCCTTGTCGCGTCGCGACCCGCTGCCGGAGAGCCCGCCGATGACCGCCTCCTACCGCGTCCGCCCCATGATCACGGCCGGGGAGATCACGGCCCGCGTCGACGCGCTGGCCGGCGAGATCAACGCCCATTTCGCCGGGACGGAGAAGCTGATCGTGGCGGGGCTCCTGCGCGGCTCCTTCGTCTTCATCGCCGACCTCGTGCGCCGGCTGGATCTGCCGGTCGAGGTCGATTTCATCGAGGCCGCCTCCTACGGCATGGGCACCGAGAGCGCGCGGGAGGTCCGCATCCTGAAGGACCTGCAGAGTCCCGTGGAGGGCACGGACGTGCTGGTGGTCGAGGACATCGTCGACACGGGCCACACGCTGAAGCATGTGCTGCGGCTCCTGGCCACGCGGAAGCCGACGCGGCTGGAGGTTTGTGCGCTTCTCGACAAGCCCTCGCGCCGCGAGATCGAGATCCGTGCCCGCTGGACCGGCTTCGAGATCCCGGACGAGTTCGTGGTGGGCTACGGCATCGACTATGCCCAGCGGAACCGCAACCTGCCCTTCATCGGGGCGGTCGAGTTCGAGTGACATCACGCCACCGGCCGCCGCGCGACACCCGCACGTCATGTTGTCGGCGGAAGCAGCTGCGCGACCAGTATAAGTTTGTACAGCCTTCGGGATCCCGATTCGCCTAGTTTCAGGCGGGTCCTCGGCAAGGTTTGTCGATGCGGCCATGCCGGACCGCCGGCAATGGCGCGAAAGGCGTTCCCTGCGCCGGGATCGAAACGACTGGCAGAGGTCAACTGCCATCGCCTCGGGAGAAGCGCAATGATCTCGCGAAAGATCACCCTGGAGGCCGCGGTCATCGTCCTCCTTGGGCTGATCGGAATTATCGGTGTTCAGCTCGGCTAGCGGCGCCTGAACCACGTCGTCCTCGCGCCCGCGCATGAGCGCCCGGCGCAGGCACGCACTCGCCCCGCCTAGCGCAGGGCGAGGTCACTCGCTCGACTGGTCGTCCACACCCACGAGCGCATGCATAACCGGTGCATCTTCCTGCGATCCCGGTTCATCTCCATATCCCGGCCCCACCACGGCATCCGGACTGGCCGGCATGCAATGCTGCCGGGTCGCCGGATCGAGCCTGGCGCCGACCAACAGGCGCGATCTTGTGAGCCTGGAAACGGCCCGGCTCGTCCCGCTTCGGGTTTCAAACCACGTCGCTTTCTGGCGTCGGAGTGCAATCCCCGGACGCCGGCCTTTCATGCCCTTCGCAGATTGCGCCGTTAGAGAATTTATATTTCAAAAGCCGATACTCAAGGCGATGCACATTGTGTGCACTGACCTATCCCTAAATCCGGCGGCGTCCGCCCCGGCGACGATGCTCAGGATTGCCGGGCGATGGGAGGCTCACCCCTGCCCCAGCTTTCTCAGTCGCGCCTCGCGAAGGCGCTCGAAATCCTCGCCCGCATGGTAGGACGATCGCGTCAGCGGCGAGGCGGATACCATCAGAAACCCCTTGGCATAGGCGGTCTTCTCGTAGCCCTGGAACTCCTCGGGCGGGACAAAGCGGGCCACCGCATGGTGCTTGCGCGTCGGCTGCAGGTACTGGCCGATGGTGAGGAAATCCACCTCCGCCGCGCGCAGATCGTCCATCACCTGCCAGACCGCAGGCTTCTCCTCGCCGAGGCCGACCATGATCCCCGACTTGGTGAACATGGCAGGATCCAGCTCCTTCACCCGCTGCAGGAGCCTCAGCGAGTGGAAGTAGCGCGCGCCCGGCCGGACCTCGGGGTAGAGGCCCGGCACCGTCTCCAGGTTATGGTTGAAAACGTCCGGCTTCGCCTCGACGACCGCCTCGAGCGCGGAGGGCGGGCAGCGCAGAAAATCCGGCGTCAGCACCTCGACGGTGGTCTCGGGGCAGCGGCGACGGATGGCGCGGATCGTCTGGGCGAAATGCTCGGCGCCGCCATCCTCGAGATCGTCGCGGTCCACCGAGGTGATAACCACGTGCGCGAGCCCCAGCTTCTCCACCGCCTGCGCGACACGGGCGGGCTCGAAGGCGTCCAGGTCGTCTGGCCGGCCGGTCGCCACGTTGCAGAAGGTACAGCCGCGGGTGCAGACCTCGCCCATGATCATCATCGTGGCGTGGCCCTTCGCCCAGCACTCGCCGACGTTGGGGCAGCCCGCCTCCTGGCAGACCGTGTGCAGGCCGTGCTCGCGGATCACGTTCCGGGTGGCGAAATACCCCGGCGAGTTCGGCGCCTTTACCCGGATCCAGGACGGCTTGCCAGGACTCGGATTGTCGGCCCGGTGAGCCTTCTCGGGGTGGCGCTGGTTCGGGTTGTGCAGGTCGCGCGGAGCCATTTCCCGCATATAGCCCGAGAGCCGGCGCCGGGCAATCCGGGACGGTCCGGTCGGACGGTCTGGTCAGCCGGTCCGTCGTTCAGGCGTAGAACTGGAAGAGGCCGATGCAGCCATAGACACCGCGGAACTCGAGGCGGACCCGCTCCTGCGCGCGCCGAACGCCTTCCGTGACCCCGTATTCCGGCTGCGCGGGATCGGCATTGCGGCGATCGTTGAAGTCGTGGAAGGCAACAGGCGAGCCCGTCAGCATCACGCTGGGCAACTCGAGGCAGGCCGAGAGCACGTGCTCCATGGCGTGCGAATGATCGATGAAAGCGAAACCGAACTTGCTGCCTAGCGCGGCCAGCTGCCGAATACCTTCGGCGCCCTCGGCCGTCACAAACGTGGCGTACCGCTCGAGACCGTGCCTGGCCAAATTGTCCCGGGAGATCTCCGAGAGGTTGGCCGAGAGATCGATCGAGGTAATCCGGCAGCGCGACCCGGCATTTTGCAGCGCGTTGGCCATGATCCAGGCCGACAGGCCATGAAACGAGCCCAACTCGAGGATGTCGCCCGTCGAGAAATACGCCAGCTCGTAGAGTTTCAGCGCGTCCGCGAGGCGCAGCGATCCCTCGATCGGGCCGTCGTACAGGATCGCGCCCGGGTCGACGGCGATCGACCGGTGGAACGAGTCGATGTAGTCGTCCTCGAACAGGAAAGACTTCCTGTAGCCGGGAATGATTCTGGACATGTCGTGCTCATCGACCCAGGAGTCCGGGTGAGCCGCCATCGAAACTGTCACGTCGCTTTCCCTTTCAAAGATGTTGTCCAGGCTACTCCTCGCGAAGCCGCCAGCTGTAAAAGGACGGTCTCGGGCAATCCCCGCCCGCCCGGCTTCCCGAGCTCAACCGTCGAATTCGTGGAAGCGTTCGACCGCACACCCGGAAAACCTCTGCTCGTATGCCGCATCCGGGCCCCACGTCTCTAAAGCCACCGCCCGACCTCCGGCCGGCAGACGCGTTCAACCGACAGTCCGAGCACCGCAGGGTGCGCCCGACATTTCTGCGATCGTTTTGATGAATTTCAGGTTAAGCCGGTCGGGCCGTCGCCCGCTCCGGGAAGAGTTGCCCGAGCCCGTTCTCCGAGGCCTCCGCCACGCCGCGCTCCGTCACCAGCCCGGCAACCAGCCGCGCCGGGGTCACGTCGAAGCCCGGGTTTGCGGCCGTGGAGCCGGGCGACACGACGCGGACCTTCACGACCTCGTCACCCTTCACGCCATAGACCTCAGTCACCTCGTCGGCGCTGCGCTCCTCGATCGGGATCTCGGCGACCCCGTCGCGCACGCTCCAGTCGATCGTCGGCGAGGGCAGGCAGACATAGAAGGGCACGGCATTGTCCTGCGCCGCCAGCGCCTTCAGGTAGGTGCCGATCTTGTTGCAGACATCGCCCGTGGCCGTGGTCCGGTCTGTGCCGGTGAAACAGATGTCCACCTCGCCCTTCTGCATCAAGAGGCCACCCGCATTGTCCACCACCACCGTGTGCGGCACGCCGTGGTTGTTGAGCTCCCAGGCGGTCAAGTGGCCGCCCTGGTTGCGGGGGCGGGTCTCGTCCACCCAGACGTGCACGTCGATCCCGGCGTCGTGCGCCTGGTAGATCGGCGCGGTCGCCGTGCCCCAGTCACAGGTCGCCAGCCAACCGGCGTTGCAGTGGGTCAGGACGTTCACCGGGCCGCCCTTCTCGAGCGCGATCTCGCGGATCAGCGCCAGCCCGTGCTCGCCGATGCGGCGATTAATCTCGACGTCCTCCTCGACGATCTCGCCGGCGCGGGCATAGGCCGCTGCCGCCCGATCGGCCGGCTGCAACGGCATGAGGCGCTGGCGCATGTCATCGAGTGCCCATTTCAGGTTGATGGCGGTCGGCCGCGTCTCGAAGAGCCGCTCATAGGCCGCGGCGAGGCTGGCGTCGGAGGGGTTTTAGCGCATCGCCAGCGCCACGCCGTAGGCGGCGGTGGCGCCGATCAGCGGCGCACCACGCACCAGCATGGCGCGGATCGCATGCGCCGCGTCAGCCATGCCGGTCAGTCGCGCCGTCTCGAATGCGAAGGGCAGCTTCGTCTGGTCGATGATCCCAACCGACCAGCCGTCATCCTCCAGCCAGATCGGCCGCCAGTGCCTGTCGCCAATTCTCATGCCGTCCTCCCGTGGGCTTTCGGCCCGTCGCTGATCGGCCTCGATCCTCTCGGCAAACATAGGATCTCCGGGTCCCGGGGTCATCCCCGCGGGGCACTCAACGAAGCCGGCGCGCAGGCCCGCGCCGGCCCCTCCCGGCGGAGCTTCATCCCGGCCCTGGCGGAAGCGAGGAGCGTCCATCGACAGTGCTTCGGTGGTGTTCCGGTCGTGCTGTGGCAGTGCTCCGGACGTGTCCCGACAGTGCTTTCACAGTGCTTCGGGCCCGCGTTGGCTACCGGAATCCGACCGGTTTCGCACCTCTGGGGCAACCTTCTGGCGGCGAGCCCCCCGACTTCCTTGTGCCTCTGCGGACATTCAGCAAACTTGGACGGGCCGGCGTGTCCCCCATACAGGGCGATGCGGCCTTCGGAAGTTCGAGGTGGAGGCGATCACCATGAGGACGGCGATCATCACTGGGGGCGCACAGGGAATCGGCCGGGCAACCGTCGGGCAATTTCTGAGCGACGGCTGGCGCGTGGCGGCCCTCGACCGGGACGAGGCCGCGCTGGCGGAGCTGGCGGGGGAGCACGACGGCCCGCGCCTCCTGCCGCTTCGCTGCGACGTGAGCGAGGAAGGCGATGTCGCGGACGCCTTCGCACGGCTCAGCGACTGGAGCGTTGCCGGGGACGAACCCGCGGGCCTCGACCTTCTGGTGAACAACGCCGGGCCCGCGGGAGCGGTCAGCGGACCCGTGGAGGACCTTTCGCTCGCCGGCTGGCGGCGCTGGCTGGAGAGCCACCTGACGGGGGCCTTCCTCTGCACCCGCGCCGCCGTGCCGGGGCTGCGGCGCCGGCACGGGTGCATCGTCAACATCGCCTCGACGCGGGCGCTTCAGTCCGAGCCCGACTGCGAGGCCTATGCGGCCGCGAAGGGCGGCCTGCTGGCGCTGACGCACGCCCTCGCCATCAGCCTCGGCCCGGACGTCCGGGTCAACGCGATCTGCCCCGGCTGGATAGAGACCGGCCCTTGGCAGCGCGCCGACAGGCGACACGAGCCGGACCACTCCGAGGCCGATCGGGCGCAACACCCCGTGGGCCGGGTCGGGACGCCCGAGGACATCGCGGCCGCGGCGGCCTTCCTCGCCTCGGATGCTGCCGGCTTCGTCACCGGCCAGCACCTCGTGGTCGACGGCGGCATGACGCGGAAGATGATTTACGCGGAATAACGGCTGGGCCGCACTCGCCGGTCGCTATTGCAGGGCGCACTCATCGCACCGCACATCGCGTCCAGCCCGGCGCCGGAGTCGCGGCCCCGGCGCGAATGCGCTTCTCTCCCGCCGCCGAATCTGCTTTGTTGAACATGCAACGAGAGTTTCACGAGGGTGAAACAGAAACTCTCGAAACAATAGTCGCCGTGCCTCGAACGGGACAGTCGCCACAGGGAGGGAATTATGAAACGCTTTCTGCTCATCGCCATTGCCGCGGTCTTCGCCTATGCGGGCGCGGCCCAGGCCGACTTCAAGCTCGACGACCGCTATACCGACGCCGACGGCGACCTGATCGCCGATATCCCGGAGGATCCATCCAAGCAGATCGATCCGGACACGCTGATCTTCGCCTACACGCCGGTCGAGGACCCGGCCGTCTACAAGGAAGCCTGGTCCGACTTCCTGACCTATCTCGAGGAGCAGACAGGCAAGAAGGTGCAGTTCTTTCCCGTCCAGTCCAACGCCGCCCAGATCGAGGCCATGCGGGCGGGGCGCCTGCATATCGCCGGCTTCAACACCGGCTCGAACCCGATCGCGGTGGCCTGCGCCGGCTTCCGGCCCTTCGCCATGATGGCCTCCGAGGACGGCTCCTACGGCTACGAGATGGAGATCATCACGCACCCCGACTCCGGCATCGACGAGGTCGAGGACATCAAGGGCGGGCAGTTCGCCTTCACCTCGCAGACCTCGAACTCGGGCTTCAAGGCGCCCTCGGCGCTCCTCAAGGCGGACTTCGGCATGGTTCCCGGCGAGGACTTCGAGGCGGTGTTCTCGGGCAAGCATGACAACTCGATCCTCGGCGTCGCCAACAAGGACTATCCGGCGGCCTCGATCGCCAACTCGGTGCTTCACCGCATGCTGGAGCGCGACGTGGTCAGCGAGGACCAGATCAAGACGATCTACAAGTCCCAGACCTTCCCCACCACAGGCTACGGCACCGTCTACAACCTGAAGCCTGAGCTTCACGAGCAGATCCAGGACGCCTTCTTCTCCTTCGAGTGGGAGGGCACCTCGCTCCACGAGGAGTTCAAGAAGTCCGGCGAGGACCAGTTCATCCCGATCACCTTCAAGGAGGACTGGGCCGTGATCCGCAAGATCGACGAAGCCAACAACGTCTCCTACGAGTGCCAATGAGCCCCGCAAGGGAGTAGTCTCGCAATCGGCGCAGGCGGCGGGGCCGCGTGCGCAGATCG
>JBEPXW010000072.1:0-7142 GCA_041641715.1 Pseudomonadota bacterium | reverse complement strand
GCGGATGCTGCCGCCGGCCGACATCATGGCCACGCGCATCGAGGCCATCCAGGCCTTCGACCGGCGCGCCGACCTGCCGCGGATCTCCGCGGAGACGCTCGTCGTCTGCGCCCGCGACGATCACCAGACGCCGCTCTACTTCTCCGAGGCCCTGGCCGCGAGCATCCCCGGTGCCCGGCTGTCCGTGCTCGACTACGGTGGTCACGCCTGCTCGCGGACCGTGCCGGGCGAATTCAACGAGCTGGTCCGTGCGTTCCTGGATGCGTGAGTCGACGGACCCGCGGCGCCGATGCTAATCCGTGATCGGGCCGCTGCCGACCCGGGGGTGCGGGCGGGGGCCGTCCGCGACGGCCATGCAGAGGACGATCTCGTCGGGCCGCGGCGCGTCCGGGACCACCAGCGTCATGGTGTCGAAGTGGTCGAACGACCACGCGTCGTCCTTGTGTCCGAGCGGGAGGTCGATGGGTGTGCCCGCCGCGGCGACCTTCGCATTCGACGGTATCAGCGACTTACCGCCGCCCACAGCCGCGCGCATCGGCTTGCCGAGCTTTGGATGGATCACCGCTCCACCGTGCTCGAGGTCACCGGCAATGCCGACGATGGCGGCCTTGCCGTAACTGACAGCCGCGCCACCGAGCATCCCGACTGCGTCCTCCATCAGGCGGGCGCCGAGCTCGCCACCGATGTCGAAGAGGGGCGACAGGTCCTCGCCATGGTGGCCCGCGAAAGGGTTGTCGAACACGACCAGGCAGGCGACCCGCGTGATCGGCGCGCAGCCTTTCCCGAAAGCGTCGGCCTCGATGGTTTCCCGGACTGTCAGTGTCTTGCGGATCCGTGTCGCCCCCATTTTCTTCGCCTCCGTGTCGTTCCTCGCCGGGGCCGCCTCTGGACCTCAGGGAAGCCTGCAGTGGGCGCCGCTCGATCGCAAGACTGGTCTGGCGCTTCACCGCCGCTACGCCGACAATTGGAGATGATGCGCGATTCAGATACCGAAATCTCGCCGTCGCGCAATGTCGCCTTTGCCCAAAGCCCATATATCAAGCCGGCTGCGTCAGAGGGGAACAGGGCACCGAGGCTGGCAAGGCGGCCGAACTTGTGCTCGATCAAGGGGTCGGCGGAGAGATCCATTCTCCACTTCCTGGATCGGGCCTTTGGACGTCGTGCCCTGTAATTCTATGCCGGGCCTACCCAGACACGTGTGGCCGCAGGGGTGATTACGGGCATTCACTCGTAAGAACCTGGAACGTCTTTTATGAGAACCGTGTTTTGTTTTCGAAGGCTGGGAAAACATTTCCGACTGTCAGACCGGCTTGTCGACGGTTGCCAGGAGCCACCGGAGGGGCTGTTCGTCGCACAGTCGCACCTCGCCGTAGGCCGACAGGTTCCGCTGCAGCGTTGACGCGGTGAACTCGGTGACGTGGTTGGCGTGGGGGACCATGTCCTCGTAGGGGGTGCTCACCACCAGCCGGCCGCCGGGCGCGACGCAGGACCAGGCGATGTCGGTCATGCGGTGGCCGACCTCCGCCGGTACGTGCTCGAGCACCTCGGCGATCACCACGGTGTCGAACGTGCCGAGGCCGGGCGTGACCTCGAGGATGTCGCCCCGGCGGAACTCGATCTCGGGATAGTGGGCGCGCGCCTCGGCCACCTTGCGCTCATTCAGTTCGAGCCCGAGGACGGTCGCGCCGGTCGCGGCGATCGCGGCGCTGAGGTGGCCGCGGCCCGAGCCGAGCTCGAGCACCCGGCCGCGGCACTGCCGCGCCGTCGCCTCCAGCCGCCGGCCGTTGTCGGGGTCGACCATGGTACCCTTGACGTTCACCGTGCCCACCCAGCGGAACGGCTGGCTGCGCAGACCGCGCGCCTTGCCGAAGCGCTCGGTCAGTCTCTTCAGCTCGCGGCGATGGAAACCGCCGTTGCCTTCCGGCCCGGCGTCGGCGTTTCGGGCGAGCACGATCAGGACGCCTTTCTCGTCGAGTGCGGTCCAGAGCGCGTCGAGCCGCTCTTCCGCCTCGGCGGGGTCGAGCCGGTCGATCGTCTCAAAGCATACGATCGTGCCGGGCCGGGCGTCGGTCGTGTCCGCTTGGACGTCGTGGCCCCGCGCCGCCAACGCCTCCGCGAGCGCCGAGGATCCGACAACGGCGATGGGGCCGCGGCATCTCCGCTCGACCGCCTTTGCGAGTTGCTTCAGAAGATCATGGTTGGTCGTGTCCAGCATGATGCTCTCCGATCTGCCGTCATTGGCGACGTCGCGTCGCGTTCGGGTCGGCCGATACGCTGCCGGGCGGCTCAGAAGCGGAACTCGATCTCGGCACCGACATGGTAGGCGGGATCGTTGGAGTCGAAGGCCGAGCCGGGAAAGAAGACGCCGCCGACGGCCTCGAGGCTCAGACGGTCGGTCGCGTCCCAGCCCAGCACGAGGTCCAGGCCGTCGCCCAGATAGGCGCTCTCGCCGTTCGGGTCGACTTCGAGCGCCGCGTCGCGCAAGTTGGCGGACTTTCTGGCCTGCCGGTAGTGGTGATAGACGAGATCGATCGAGCTGTCCTCCGTCGGCCGGATCCCGGCGCCCGCGGTCAGGATCAGCAGGTTCGACAGCTCCGGATCGAGCACCTGGCCGTAATAGTCGAAGCTCGCCTCGCCGGCGAACTTCTCGGAATTCTCCTGCAGCCCGGTCTGGCGAAAGGCCGTGTCGCGACCGTCCCCGTCGTCACCCGAGCCGAACGCGACCGCGACGGTGAAGGACGGCTCGAGCGGCATGTCGGTCTCGAGCGTCGCGCCGACGTCGAAGCCGAAGCCGAGCACGTCGCGGTCGTTCTCCTCGCCCGTCACCACGGCCGCCTCGAGCCAGTGCTCGACATCGTCGATGATCTCCCCCTCGGAGCGCACCCCGAGGAACAGAAGGTCGTCGTCCCGGTCCTCGCGGTTGTCGACGAAGAGCGCGTAGGCCGCGCCCTCGACCTCGTCGTTGACGGCGAGGCGGGCCGAGCCCCAGAAGTAATTTCCGCCCTTCGTGTCGTCGCGTTCGAGCAGATCCTGCTGGGCCAGCCCGTCGCGGGCGGCCGCGAAGTCGAGCCCGAAGGCGCCGTTGCGCCAGATGGCGCGCACACCGTCGAGGGGCTCTTCCCAGAGCCACTTGCGCTCGTCGACGAAATTCTGGCGGCCGGCGACGATAATGGTGTCGGGGACCACGTTCTCCACGACCGCGTAGGCCCGGGTGAGGGCGAGGTCCGGGTTCGGGGTATCCCTGTCCTCGGGCTCGATCACGAGATCCTGCGACAGCTCGACCCGCGTGACGATGCGGAACCGGTCGCTCGGCTGCCAGGCGAGCGCGGCGATCGCCTTGGGCTCGACCTCGATCTCGTCCTGGTCGTCCGGCGCGGTGCCGAGGTCGGGGTCGATCTCGGCCTCGAAGTCGAATTCGAGCCGGCCCATTACCCAGACGTCCTGCGCGATCGGGTGATAGGACGAGGACAGCCGGTCGTAGAAGCTGTCTAGCTCGTAATCCTTGTCCTCCTCGGCCATCGTTGCGCCGGCGCCGAGCCAGGCGGCCAGGCCGACACAGCAAACGACCCCGGCGCCGAAGCGGCCCGGAGGCTCGATTCTCGATTGTGGCATTCCCCTCTCCAATCCCCTCGTTCGTCAGGCAACCTGCACGATGCGTTCCTTGCCGCACAAGGCACCCTCGAAATGCGCGGCCAGACGGGCAACGTTGTGGCCCAGGTCGAAGAGCCGCTCGGCCCGCAGGCGACCGGCCCGGCCCATGGCGGCCGCGCCCGCGGGGTCGGCGATCAGCCGGCCCATGGCCCGCGCCAGCGCGCCCGGGTCGCGGCTCGGCGCCAGAAGGCCGGTGACGCCGTCCTCGACGATCTCGGGAACGCCGGTGACGGGGCAGCTCACCACGGGCAGGCCATGGGCCATGGCCTCGATCAGGACGGTCGGCAGGCCGTCCCGGTCGCCGTTCCCGGCGACGGCGCAGGGCAGGACCAGCATGCCGGCCCGCCGCATGGCGAGGAACACCTCCGGCTGCGGCCGCGCGCCGATGAGGCGCACCCGGTCCTCCAGGCCGCAGGCGCGGATGCGGGCGCGGAGCGCGGCCTCGAGCGGGCCCTCGCCGACGATGTGGCAGCGGAAGTCGGCGCCGTCGGCGGCGAGCCGCGCGCAAGCGTCGACCAGGTCGGCGAAGCCCTTCTTCTCCACCAGCCGGCCGACGGCGAGGATCTCGCGCGGCGGCACCGCGTCGGCGGGCCGGATGCGCGAGAGGTCGATGCCGTTGCGGATGCAGTGAATCTTCGCGGCGTGCTCGGGGGCAAGGTCCGCGAGCAGCCGGCGATTGTATTCCGAGACGGCGACCACGAACCGGGCCTCGCGCAGCTTGGTCCGGCGCATCTCCCGGTCAGCGGCGCCGCCCCCGAAGGAGAGGAACAGGTCGCGCGCATGCGCCGTCCACGAGAAGCCGCAGCCGCCGAGGCGGGCGGCGAGCAGGGCCGCGGTGGTCTGGTCGGTGCCGAAATGGGCGTGAAGGTGCCGGATCCCGCGGGCGCGGGCGAGAAGGGAGAGACTCGCCGCGGCGATCTCCAGGCGGGCGACGGTGGCGGCGGAGGCGCCGGCGAAGAGCGGGTCGCCGGCCGCGTCCACGGGCGCGCCGCCGAGTTCCGACAGGACGGGCCGCGGGCGATCCTCGAGGCCTTCGCCGAAAAGGAGCCCGGCGGCCTGGTCGAGCCCCGGGAGGTAGGTCACCCGCGCCGCCAGGTCGTCGAGGGCGGGATGGCGCAGCTCCGGAGGCGGGCGGAGGAGCGAGAAGACCTCGACCTCGATCCCCTGGCGCTCGAGCTCGAGGATCTCGTTCAGCACGAAGGTCTGCGTCAGCCGCGGGAAGCGATTGAGGACGTAGCCGACACGAAGGGGCGAGCCGCTCATGACACGACCTTCGCCAGCGGCGCGCCGCCCGTGCGCGCCTCCAGCCTGTCGATGAGGCGGGTGGCGGCGCAGGTCGCGCCGTTCGCGAGGAGCCGCGGCACGGGTTGCGCGTCCGGCTCCACCCGCGCCAGGCGCTCGCCCAGCATCTCCGGCGTCGCCATGTCGGGCAGCAGCGTGTCGGCGAGGCCGCGCGCGGCGAAGACCCTGGCGCGCGTCAGCTGCTCGGCGCTGGGCCCCCTGCGCGGCACCACGAGCGTTGGCACGCCCACGGCGGCGGCCTCCACGGTCGAGTTGTAGCCGGCCATCCCCAACAGGAAGTCGGAGGCGGCGAGGCAGGCGGGAAAGTTCGCCATGCGGTCGAAGCACCGGATTCCGAGCGCGCCGCTTCGCTCGCGCAGCCGGGCGCGCAGTTCGGGCGCCATGAGCGGTCCGGAGACGACGGTGGTCGCCGGGCGCCGGTGCTCCGGCATCGCGGCCAGGCCGTCCAGCGCGGCCGAAATGACGGGAAAGGCGTCGCGCCCGCCGCCGCCCGAGATCAGGGCCAGCGGCCGGCCGTCCGGGGAGAGGCGCGCCCGCGCGGCGGCCACGTCCAGGGGATCGGCGCGGGCCGCGACATAGCCCGCATAGGTCGCCCGCCCCGGCGCCAGCATGTCCAGGCCGTAGGTTCGCACGGTGTCGAAGACCCGCGGCTCGCCGTAGACCAGCACCTCGTCATAGAGATCGGCGATGGCCCGGTCGGCGCCGGTCTTTTCCCAGTTCCGGCGCGTCGCTGCGGGCGCGTCGAGAATGTCGCGGAGGCCGAGGACGATGTCGGGAGAGTGCGGGCGGCACCTCAGCTCGGCGAGCACCTCGGAGAGCTCGCTCCATACCCCCGTCGGGACATGGTCGACCAGGATGAGGTCCGGCTCGAACGCGCCGATGGACTCGCGGATCAGGCGGGCACGCAGCTCGCGGGCCCGGTCGGCGGAGATGTTGAGCCGGTCTGAGCGCCACTCGTGCCGCGAAAGCTTCACGAGCGAAGGGAGCTTCACGAAGTCGACGCCGGCGGGCAACTCGAACACCAGCCCGGCGGGGCACCCGATCAGCATCAGCACGCTGGCATCGGGCCTGAGCCGCAGGACCTCGCGGGCGATGTTGGCATTGCGGCGCATGTGCCCGAGCCCGATGGTGTCGTGCGAGTACATCAGGATCCGCGGCGGCTCCCCCGACGGGGCATGGGGCCGGTGCCGCGCCATCGCCTGCCGAATCAGGGAGCGAAGCTGGGGCTCGGCGTAGGGCCGGGGCAGGAAGCCGAGGGCATCGAGGTCCCTTGCCTGGCTGCGCGCGTGGACGGTGTCCTCGTCGGCGGTGACGACCAGGGGAACGGCGCCGGGCTGCCGCTCGAGCAGGTCGGCGAGATCGAGACCGTCCTCCTGCGACAGGCCGAGATCGGCGCAGACGAGGTCGTACTGCCGGGCGACGAGCTGCATGCACGCGGCATACAGGTTGTCGACCGCCTCCACCTCCGTGCCGACCTCGCGCAGGACCGACAGCAAACGATCCCGTGCGACCGAGACGGGCTCGGCAACGAGTATCCTGAAGCGCAAGGCTTCCCCCCCTCGCCAGAGAAGACGACGCGCGGACTCGTCGATACGCGGTTGTTATTCCCGGAGCCTGTACCCACCCATCGCTCCGAGGGAATGTAATATAAATACTAAGAATTCATGTAGACGAAGCAATCGATTTTAAATCGAGATGCAGAGAATTCCGGCGTTTTTCAACTGCGCCGCTCAAGCGCTGAGCGACGGGTCAACCAGTGCGTGTTCGCTCTGGGCCGCGGAGTGTGCCTCGACGATGCGGCCGCCGCCGAGCTCGAGGACGCGGTCGCCCATGCGGATGAGGCGCGAATCATGGGTGACCGTGATCACCGTTCGCCCGTGCGCGAGCCGCCCGAGCGCCGCGAGCATGGTCTCGGCGGCGCCGGGGTCGAGGCCGGTCGTCGGCTCGTCGAGGATCAGGATCGGCGTGTCGCGAACCATCGCGCGGGCGATGGAGACCGCCTGGCGCTCGCCGC
The DNA here is from genome assembly GCA_041641715.1 of Pseudomonadota bacterium. Lineage (GTDB taxonomy): Bacteria > Pseudomonadota > Alphaproteobacteria > Rhodobacterales > Rhodobacteraceae > Thermohalobaculum. The sequence goes on along the minus strand of JBEPXW010000072.1, from coordinate 175 downwards.
CGCTCAGGGCCGCGCCGCGCTCGCCGACGGGCGTGTCGAGGCCCTCGGGCAGGGCGCGGAGGAGGCCGGCGACGCCGGCCGCCTCGGCCGCCGCCTCGGCGTCCTCGCGCTCGGCGCCCTCGCGGCCGTAAGCGATGTTCTCCGCGACCGTCATCGAGAACAGCAGGGGCTGCTG
>JBEPXW010000071.1:0-7203 GCA_041641715.1 Pseudomonadota bacterium | reverse complement strand
TACCACATGCTCTCCACCGAGAGCTCGTTCGGCATCCCCATGCAGGCCTTCGGCAACCTGGTGATCGGGTTCATCGTGTTCGGGGCGGTGCTGCAGAAGACGGGCGGCGGCAAGTTCTTCAACGACCTTGCGTTGGCCCTCGTCGGCCACTTCCGCGGCGGCGCGGCCAAGGTGGCGATCTTCGCCTCCGGGTTCATGGGCTCGATGTCGGGCTCGGTGATCTCCAACGTGCTGACCACCGGCGCGGTCTCGATCCCGGCCATGAAGCGCACCGGCTTCCAGCCCCGCTACGCCGCCGCGACAGAGGCCTGCGCCTCGACGGGCGGCGTGCTGATGCCGCCGATCATGGGCGCGACGGCCTTCGTCATGGCCTCGTGGCTGTCTCGACCTTACGTCGACATCATGCTGGCGGCGGCGATCCCGTCGCTCATGTTCTACTTCTGCCTCTTCGCCCAGATCGACGCCTACGCCGCCCGCCGCGGCCTCAAGGGCCTGCCGCGCGCCGAGGTTCCCTCGCTCGGCGAGGCGATCCGCGAGGGCTGGGTCTACCTCTTCGTCTTCGCGCTCCTCATCTTCATGATGGTGGCTCTCAGGCAGGAGACGCTGGCGCCCTTCTACGCAACGGCCCTGCTCCTCCTCATAAACCAGGTGATGAAGTCGCACCGCTTCTCGGTCCGCAGCTTCGAGGGGCTGATCGTCGGGGTCGGCCGCGCGCTGGCCGAGCTGACGGCCGTCCTCCTCGGCGTCGGCCTGATCGTCGGCTCGTTCTCGGCAACGGGGCTCTCCGGCACGCTGGTGAACGAGCTGATCTTCCTCGCCGGCGACTCGATCGTGATGCTGCTCATCATGGGCGCGCTCACCGCATTCGTGTTCGGCATGGGGATGACGGTGACGGCCGTCTACATCTTCCTCGCCATCGTCCTCGCCCCGGCACTTGAGCAGGCAGGGCTGAACCAGCTCGCGGTCCACCTCTTCATCGTCTACTGGGGCATGGTCAGCTACATCACGCCGCCCGTGGCTCTCGGCGCCTTTGCCGCGGCGACGCTCGCCAATGCCAGCGCGATGCGGACGGGTTTCGAGGCCATGCGCCTCGGCGGCGTGATCTACATCGCCCCCTTCTTTTTTGTGCTCAACCCCGCCCTCGTCGGCGAAGCCCCGGCCTGGGAGGTGTTCGGCTCGGTCTCCGCCGCCATGGTCGGCATCTGGTTCATCGCCGCCGCGATGCAGGGCTATGTCAGCTTCTTCGGCGGCTTCCCGTCCAGTGTCGTCGGCTTCGGCCTGCGCGCTATGCTCGGCTTCGGCGGCTTCGTCATGGCGCTGCCGGGCGGGGGTCTCATCGGCGTCTCGCACTGGACGCTGGCGGCGATCGGTGCCGCGCTCGCCCTGCTGCCGCTCCTCGCCGCCTGGCGCGAGGGCCGCATGGAAGCCCTCGCCGGAGCGGCGGAATGAGCAATGACGCCGCCAGCGCCGCCCGCGACCGCCAGTTCGTCTCCGCGCTCGCCCGCGGGCTCGACATCCTGCGCAGCTTCCAGGCCGGCGACCCGGCGCTGACCAACCATGAGATCGCCGAGCGCACCGGCCTGCCGAAGCCGACCGTCTCGCGCCTCACCCACACGCTGCGCGAGCTCGGCTACCTCACCTACTCGCAACGCACGGGCGCCTACCAGCTCGGCCCCGGCGTGCTCGGCCTCGGCTATGCCATGATCGCCTCGCTCGAGATCCGCGAGCACCTGCGCCCCTACATGGACGAACTCGCCGCCATGGCGAACGTCACCGTGGCGCTCGGCGGGCGGGACCGGCTCAGCGTCGTCTACCTCGACGTCCGGCGCGGCGCGCAGACGATCTCGCTCAGCCGCAACGTCGGCTCGCGCCTGCCGCTGGCGACCACCTCGATGGGACGCGCCATCATGGCCGCCCTGCCCGACGCCGAGCGGGACTACCTTCTCCGCGCCATCCGCGAGCGCGAACCCGATGACTATCCCCGGATCGAGCGGGGCGTCCGCCGCGCCTGCAACGAACTCGCCCGGCAGGGCTTCTGCACCTCCTTCGGCGACTGGCTGGCTGACGTGAATGCGGTCGGCGCACCGATTCTTTCGGTGGACGGCGATCACCTCTACGGCCTCAACGCCGGCGGCCCGTCCTTCCTCGTGCCCCCGGAGATCCTGCTGGAGAGGCTCGGCCCCCGCCTAGCAGAGATCACGCGTGAGCTCAGCGGCCCTCGGCTGGGCCAGCGCAGCGGCGGTTAGCCGCCGTCCACGCGACCGTCCAAAACCTGTTTCCCAAAAAAGTCCTTCAAAACAAACGGTTGTACCCCCGTCCAAATTTGGACGCCCCGACCGCGGCGCCACGCCCCCCGATCCGGCTGCGTCAATACGGCCCCGGCACGATCTGGCTGCCGTCGAAGAACCGCCCCGGCCGGAAGCGCGCCAGGTCGTGCCCCGGTTCGCGACCGGTTACCAGGTCCGCCATGATCCGCCCGATCGCCGGCCCGATGCCAAAGCCGTGCCCGCTGAGCCCCGTGGCGAAGAAGAGCCCGCCGATCCGCCCGTCCTCGCCCAGCACCGGCACGGCGTCCGGGGTGACGTCGATCATCCCGGCCCAGGCCTCCGCGACGTCCCCTCCGGCGAGCGCCGGGAACCGGCGCGCCATGCGCTCGCGGATGCTCCTGACGACGGCCGCCGAGGGTTCCGGGTTCAGCACCCGCACCCGCTCGAACGGGCTCACCTCGTCGCCCGACCAGCGCCGCTTCGTGCCCCAGGCACCGGGAAAGCCCCGCGGCGCCGCGGGTCTCAGCCGCACCTCACGCCCCGCCACCCGCAGGAGCTTCAGGAACTTGAAGACGTACCGGAATGAGGCCGGCGAGAGGTAGTGCTCGGCCACATCCCCCGTCGCCAGCGTATAGCCGCCATCCACCCGCCGCCGGAGCGACAGTCCCGGCGTCGAGACGTTCGGGCCGTAGGCGTTCGGCGCCGGCCCGGTCCGCGCCGCCGTCGAGCGCACCATGAGCTGCGGCAGATCCGCTCCCGCATTGGCCGCGAAGGTGTGCGACCACGCCCCGGCCGCGAGCACCACGCGTCCCGCCCGAACCCGGCCCGCCTCCGTCACCACACCCGCCACGCGCCCCGCCTCGATGTCGAGGCAACGCGCCGCGCAGCCCTCCCGGATCACCGCCCCCGCCCGCCGCGCCGACCGCGCCATGGCGGGGACTGCGGCGATGGGCTCGGCCCGGCCATCGGAGGGCGTGAGCATCCCGGCCACCCACTTCCCCTCGACGTCGGGGCAGAGCTCCCGGACCTCGGCCGGCGACAGCATCCGCGTGTCGAGCTGATGCTCCCGCGCGACCGCGTGCCATTCCTCGTACTTCGCCACCGTCCTTCGGTCGTCAGCGAGATAGAGGCAGCCGGCTTCTGTGAAGGCGAGGTCCGCCTCGCCCGTCCGCCCGGCCAGCCCGCGCCAGAGGCGGTTTGCCTCCATCATCACCGGCAGTTCGGCCCGGTCGCGGCCCTGCTGGCGGATCCAGCCCCAGTTCCGGCTCGACTGCTCGCCGGCGATGCGGCCCTTCTCCACCAGCACCACCGGGACGCCGCGCTCGGCGAGGAAGAGCGCCGTCGAGACGCCCGCGATGCCGCCGCCGATCACGACCACCTCCGCCGCCTCCGGCAGAGGGTCGGCAAAGGCGACCGGCGTGGCCTCGGTGATCATCGGCATGGGAACCCCTCTCGCCCGCGCGCCAATATCGCGGCCGGGGACAGCCTTGCCAAGACGGGTCGCGGGGTCGGGAGCGCCGGCCTACTCGGCCTTCGCCTCCCAGCGGGCGGTGTTCTGGCGGATGGCCTCGGTGCGCTCCTTCACCGGCGGGTGCGAGGCGAGCCAGTTCATCTCCTGCATCCCCGATTCGGGCACCAGCTCGCGCAGCTTCTCCAGCATCCTGACCTGCGGCTCGGCCCCAAGGCCCGAGCGCAGCATCAGCGCGGTGGCGTAGGCGTCGGCCTCGAACTCGTCCTTCCGGCTGAGGCGGCTCATCAGGAACATCGAGACGTAGCGCGCCACGAACCAGCCGATGATCGGGATGAAGCGGTTCAGCACGGAGCCCAGCACCATGTGCAGCGTCTGCGCGCCGGTCACGTCGATGATCCGCCGCTTCGTGTGGCCGAGCGCCAGGTGCCCGAGCTCGTGCGCGATCACCGAGGCGAGCTCCTTCCCCGTGATCTGCCGCGCCTGGAACTTCTTGAAGAGGCCGGAGGTGATGTAGATCTCGCCCGACGGCGTGGCGAGACCGTTCACCATCGGCATCTCGAGCAGCCTGACCTCGATCGTGTCGATCCCGGCGGTCCGCGCCAGCCGGTCCAGCATCGCCTCGACCTGGTCGTTCCTGAGCGGGCGCGACCGTTTCCTCAGCGTCCGGCCCGACTGCCAGGCCGAGAGCTTGATCATGGCGAAGAAGCCAAGGACGAGCAGCAGGATCGGGATCAGCCGCGTCATGGATACGAATATAGGTGAGTCGGTTAGCGCCGTCACCGGTGCCGCGCCGGCTTTGACACATTCTACGGCCCCCCCGCCGTTCTCCGGCGGAGAAGGGTGCCTTGCCGTGCCGCAAGCTTCCGCTGCGCCGCGATCCGGCTACATTGAGCGAAATGGAACGCAAGCACGGAGTCCGCGCCATGAAACCGCTGTCCGAGGCACCGCGCCCCGCCGACCCGCAGCTCCGCGTCGGCCACGTCCACCTGAAGGTCGCCGACCTCGACCGCGCCATCGCCTTCTACTCCGGCGTGCTCGGCTTCGATGTGATGCAGAAGTTCGCGAGCGGCGCGGCCTTCCTCTCGACGGGCGGCTATCACCACGACCTCGGCCTGAATGTCTGGGACAGCAAGGGCGGCACCCCGCCGCCGCCCGGCCACACGGGCCTCTTCCACACGGCCTTTCTCTACCCGACCCGCGCCGCGCTGGCCAACGCAGTGCGCCGCGTCGTTGAGGCCGGCATCCCGCTCGACGGCGCCGCCGACCACGGCGTCTCCGAGGCGGTCTATCTCCGCGACCCCGACGGTAACGGCGTCGAGCTTTACCGCGACAAGCCGCGCGAGGAATGGCCGGTGGACGAGGACGGCCACCTCGCCATGAGCAACTGGCGGCTGGACGTCGAGGCGTTGCTGAAGGCGGCGGAGCGGGATTAAGGAACGCTAGGGCCGTGAGCGCGACCCCACGCAGTCATTGCCGGGCTTGACCCGGCAATCCAGCGGTCCGGAACGGCGGCAAGCTCTGGATGCCCGGGTCAAGCCCGGGCATGACGCGCCACGGGCGATGAGCCGGACGCGCTACCGCCCCAGTTCCCGCGTCGCCGCCTCGATGCCGGCCAAGGTCATCGGGAACATGCGCCCGCCCATCAGTTCACGGATGATCCCGATGGAGTGGGTGTACTGCCAGTGCCGCTCCGGCACCGGGTTGATCCAGGCGGCGTCGGGCCACTGCTCGAGGACGCGGCGCAGCCACACCTCCCCGGCCTCGGCATTCCAGTGCTCGTTGGCGCCGCCGGGATAAAGGATCTCGTAGGGGCTCATCGCCGCGTCGCCCACGATCACCAGCTTCCAGTCGGGGCCATAGGTGTGGATCAGATCCCAGGTCGGCACCTGCTCGTCCCAGCGCCGCCGGTTGTCGCGCCAGACCGCCTCGTAGAGGCAGTTGTGGAAGTAGTAGTGCTCGAGGTGCTTGAACTCGCTGCGCGCCGCCGAGAATAGCTCCTCGACGACCCGCACGTGGTCGTCCATCGAGCCGCCCACGTCCGTCAGCATCAGCACCTTAACGGCGTTGTGCCGCTCGGGCCGAAGCTTGATGTCGAGATAGCCCTGCTCCGCCGTGCCCCGGATGGTGCCCTCAAGGTCGAGCTCCTCTTCCGCCCCTTCGCGGGCCCAGCGGCGGAGCCTTCTCAGCGCCACCTTGATGTTGCGCGTGCCGAGCTCCACCTCGTCGTCCAGATTGCGGAACTCCCGCCGGTCCCAGACCTTCACGGCGCGGCGGTGCCGGCTCTCGTGCTGGCCGATCCGCACGCCCTCCGGGTTGTATCCGTAGGCGCCGAAGGGCGAGGTGCCGGCCGTGCCGATCCACTTCGAGCCGCCCTGGTGGCGCCCCTTCTGCTCCTCGAGGCGCTGGCGCAGCGTCTCCATCAGCTTGTCCCAGCCGCCGAGCGACTCGACAAGCGCCTTCTCCTCCTCGGACAGGTGCTTTTCGGCGAGGCGGCGGAGCCATTCCTCCGGCAGTTCCACGGCCTCGACGCCGTCCTCCCCCTCCGGCCGCTCGAGCCCCTTGAACACCTCGCCGAAGACCCGGTCGAAGCGGTCGAGGTGGCGCTCGTCCTTCACCAGCGCCGAGCGGGCCAGGTAGTAGAACCCGTCCACGTCGAAGATCACGAGCCCCGCATCCATCGCCTCCACGAGCGTCAGGTGCTCGCGCAGCGAGACCGGCACGCCCCCCGCCCTCAGCGCAAAGAAGAGCTTCAGGAACACCGCCTCACTCTCCGACGAACCATGCGATTGCGATCAGCACGCCCAGCGTGACCAGCGCGATGGGGATGCCGTGCGCCAGGGCGTACTGCGCCCGATCGGCCAGCGTGCCGTTCCGCCGCGCCGCCCGGGTCCAGCCAAGCAGGCAGCCGAGGACAAACGCCAGGATGAACAGATACTGCATTTCCTCTCCCCTCAGGCGCCCGGCCGGCAGTCGGCCGCGCGCCGGCCCGGCCCCATCGCGTAGGCGCTCCATTCCAATGCCAGCCGCGCCGCCTCCTCCGCCTCTGCGCTGCCCGGCTGCGTCAGCGCCAGCGCGTCGGCCTTGATGGTGTAAAGCGCCGCCAGACGCTCGTCCTGCCCGTGTGCGGCCAGCACCGGGCCAATGCCGTCGGCGAGGGCGACCGCACCCCCCGCCCGGCCCGACCGCAGAAGCGCGCAGGCCCGCTCGAGCGCAATCCGCGCCTGCCGGATATCCGAACCGCCATGCGCCGCCGCGCAGACCTCGCCCGCGCGGTCGAGCAGCGCCAGCGCCCTGGCCGGGTCGCGCCGCGAGAACACCCGCCCCGCGGTCACCAGCGTGTGGCAATGCTGGGCGGACGCGGGCGCCAGCCGCTCGACAAGCCGGAGCGCCTCCTGCGCCAGCGTCACGATCCTCCGCTCCGGCATCCCGCGCGAGAACACCGCTCCGATCAGCTCCGGCCAGTCG
>JBEPXW010000070.1:0-7210 GCA_041641715.1 Pseudomonadota bacterium | reverse complement strand
CGTTGATCGTGGCACCGGTCACCGTGTCGCCCTCGACCTTCTCGACCGGCACCGGCTCGCCGGTCAGCATCGACTCGTCGACGGAGGAGCGGCCCTCGACCACCTCGCCGTCCACCGGGATCTTGTCGCCCGGGCGTACGCGCAGCCGGTCGCCGACCTGCACCTCCTCGAGCGGCACCTCCTCCTCGGAGCCGTCCGCGTTCACCCGCCGGGCGGTCTTGGCGGCGAGGTCCATGAGCGCGCGGATCGCCTGGCCGGTGCGCTCGCGCGCGCCCAGCTCCATGATCTGGCCGACGAGGACGAGCACGACGATCACCGCGCCGGCCTCGAAGTAGACGCCGACATTGCCCTCGGCGTCGCGGAAGCCCTCGGGGAAGATGCCCGGCGCGATGACCGCCACCACGCTGAAGGCATAGGCCGCCGCCACGCCCATGCCGATCAGGCTGAACATGTTGAGGTTCATGGTGCGGAAGGACTTCCAGCCCCGCACCAGGAACGGCCAGCCCGACCAGAGGATCACCGGCGTCGCCATCACCAGCTCGATCCACTGAGCGAGCCTCTCGCCGACCCAGCCGCGCACCGGGATCCCGACATAGGGGCCCATCGTCAGAACGAGCAGCGGGACGGTCAGCGCCGCGCCGACCCAGAACCGGCGCCTGAAGTCCACGAGCTCCGGGTTCGGCCCCTCGTCGGCCGCCGGCACGCCCTTCGGCTCCAGCGCCATGCCGCAGAGCGGGCACTCGCCCGGCCCGACCTGCTCGATCTCGGGATGCATCGGGCAGGTGTAGACCGTGCCCTCGGGCATCGGTTCGGGCGCCGGCCGGCCCTCGAGGTACTTCGCCGCGTCGGCCTCGAACTTCTCCCTGCAGCCGGCCGAGCAGAAGTAGAACCGCTCGCCCGCGTGCTTCGCCATGTGCTTCGCGCTCGCCCGGTTGACCTTCATGCCGCACACGGGATCCTCGGCCGTGACGTACGCCTCCGGATCGGCGGCGAACTTGTCCCGGCAGTGCGCGCAGCAGAAATGATACGTGTGGCCTTCGTGCGCGTGCGTCGGCTTGTCCGCGTCGGGGTCCACCGTCATGCCGCAGACTGGGTCGCGGATCACTGCCTGTGCGACCGCAGAGCTGCCGTGCTGGTCGTCCTGCATGGTCATGTCTCACTTACCTTTGGTCGGAGGTTGTTTGCTGCTGAGCGGGCCCACATGCACAGAGCGGGCTGGCCATTGCCAAGGGGACACGCCACCGTAGAGGAGGCTGAAAAAGACTTCGCACAGGCCGTCGCGGGCTTCGCGCATGCTCTCGACGGCCTTCCCCACCTGCCGGAGCCGCTCTTTCTCCTCGCGCAGCAGAGGATGGTCCTTGGAAAGTGGAGTCCGGTGAAATGAGATCGCCTCGGCGGCGATGGCCACGCCCCGCATCCACGGGTTGAAGGCCCCGGAGAACAGGTAGCGGCTCAGCCGCATCGGATGCATCCACTTCTGCCAGTCGGCCAGCCACGGGTTCGTGGCGGCCTGCACCCACGGACTCATCATGGTCCGGTATACGGTCTCGTTGAGCTCCGAGACTTCACGCACTCGCTCGAAGGCCGCGCGCGGCAGATCGAAAACGAGATCCTCGACACCTCGCTCCTCAAAGCGAACGGCGAATTGCGGCTTGTCGCAGTCCGGGTCCCCGCCCGGGTTCTCGATCGTCATTTCGTAGAGGCCGGGCGCCAGCGCCTCGATCTCGTCGAGACTCTGGAGGATCGCCCGATGCTCGAGGCGCGCGACGGAGGCCGAGACGAAAATGCCGAGATGCCCGGCATGTGGGTTGGTGAGGTAGGCGATCCTCTGGCCGGCCCGCTTCAGGTCGTCGGTGTCCCGGTAGACGGCGGGAACCCAGGCCAGCGCCTGATGGGGCGGCGTAATGTTGTCGTCCCAGGAGGCGAAGATCACCAGCGGGTTGCGCACGCGCCGGAGATCGACGGTGCACCCCTCGCAGATGCGCATCTCGCCCCGCTCGAGCCGGTTGCCGATGAAAAGGTTCTCGACGATCGCCACGATCTCCTCGCGGCTCAGGAAGTAGAAGCAGTTCCACCAACGCTCGAATTCGAGGAAGCGGTCGCGCTCAGCGTCCACATCGTGCAACAGGTTGGCGTACTTCTCCCAAATCGCCTTCTCCGGCTTGAGGCTCTCGAAGTTCTGGGCGAGCCAGGCGCCGTCGAAACGGCCATCGGCGAGGTCGGCCGCAAGATGCGCGAGCCAGACGCCGCCAAGAAGACCACCTGCGACGCGCATCGGGTTCAAACCCGACTGGCCCGCCCAATAGGAGAGCGGCGAGCCGTTGAGCACGGCCGGGCCCGCGAGACCTTCGCAGTCGGCCGAAAGCAGCGTTACCGCCCAACCCGCCTGGCAATTGCCATAAAGCACCGGGTGCCGACCGTCGTGGCGCCGGGCGACCTCTTCGACGAAGCGGCGCAGCGCGTGCTGAACGTCGGCCAGCGTCTGGCCAGGCGCAGGCTCGGGGTAGAAGATCACGAAGTAGACCGGATGGCCCTCGCGTAGTGCCATGCCGACCTCGGAGTCGCGCTTGAACCCGCCGATGCCGGGGCCGTGGCCTGCACGTGGATCGATCACGATGACCGGGCTCTTCGCAGCATCCACGCAGTCGTCCCAGCAGTCCTCGCCGATCCGCGTGATGCGCAGGAGCGCATAGTTTGCCGGCCGCCCGAAACGGCGCGCGTCGAGGATCGCTTCGTATTTGAAGTCGAGCAGCGGCGGCAAACCGGCACGCTCGTGCTCGAGCATGTCGTCGGCGCGCTCCCGCAACGTGTCCCAGAAAAGAATCGTCCGTTCCCAAAGATCGACCGCGTACTCCCGTATCTCGGTTACCCGATTCCTAGACATGGCCCGCGTCGGCACGGCGGCGGCGGAGCCTGACGCACCGGTCGCGGCCACTGGCGCCAAGGGTTCGGATGCACGCCGGTCCGCCCGCGAGCGCTGCTCGGCCATGGCTCTGGTGCGCTTTCGGGGTGCAGTCATAGTCGATCTCTCGTCTTGCCGGGCCGGAAATGGGGCATCTCACGCCCCTCCCTGTGCAAAGGCGGGTGGTGACCTTGATGCGGGTCAACGCGGTTCGGCGAACCGGGCCGCGAAGAAGTTGAAGAGGGGACCAAAGACGAGGGCGACGTACCAGCCATAGGCGAACGACTCGGCCAGTCCGAGGAAGAAGCTCGGCCAACTAATCCAGGTGAATCCAGGCAACAATGGAGCCCAGACAGAGTTCATCGCCTGCCCCGGAAACCACAAGTCGAAGAGCACGCACAGCACGAAGGTGATGCCGAGAAAGGTCCCCAGCGCCATTCCCAGACTGCCGACGGGAAGCCTGGCAATGCTGCGCGCGGATTGCGGGGCGTCGGAACCGGGGGCGAAGCTGACGTTGGCGGCTGTCTCACGCATGGGAGTGCTCCGTTTGGCGTGGCCGGGGCTCGTCGCCGGCAAGATAAAGCTCCGGCGCAGCCTCGAAGATCTCGCGGCAATCGCGCGAGCAGAAGTAGTACGCATGACCCTCATGCAGGCTGGCCTTGGCGTTCGCGGTTCGGACGGTTTCGCCGCATACGGGATCAATGGCCTTCTCCGGCGGAGTCCAACGCTGCGACGAGGTCCGGCCGGGTCCGGCCTCGACCGGGGTTCCGCCGTTATGCCGGCCGTGTCCCGTCCCGTGGGCACCGCATCCGAAGCGCATCATCAAGAAGGCAAGGCCCGCCCAGAGGGCAATGGTGGCTAGGAGTTCCATTGCAGCCTCCGTTCACATGCGTGCCCGGTACCCGGGTCCGCATCCTCGATCGGTGCCGACTCGGGCGATGTCTTCGAGACCGAGCGGGAAGTGGCTCGCCGCTTGTCGGCCATGCGAATCCGGGCCCGGCGGATTGTTGCGAGCACCTCGGCACGCGTCAGACCGTCGCGGGCCATCACGGCTTGTATTATGGGATCGGCCAGAATCCCGCGCAGCGTTGGTCGGCGTGTTTCCATGAGTGATACGGGCATCGTTCACTCCGTGTTTCGAGTTCGACGGCAGGGCTTATCGCCATCGATATGGCTCGGGGTGCCTGCGACGCCGGAAGTCGATCTTGGGGACCCGATCGGCGGGCGGCCTCTCTGCCGTGAGACGTTGAGCGCGATCACGACCACCACGGCGAGCACCGCGATCAGCGTAACGGAGAAGGCGAGATGCATCCCTCCGAGCCACGACCGCGCGGGGTGCCACCACAAGGACCAGGTCGCCTCCGCCGGGACTGCAAAGAGCCATGCTACAATCATCGACATGATCGCATTCTTTGCGGTGCCGGACGCGCGGCCGGGAACGCGGGTGCCCGGCCGCGCAGCCGGTCACTGTACGGGCTGCATGGCGCCGGTGTGGCGGTTCACCATGAAGCGTTGCACCAGCGAGCCGTCCTTGGTGACGATGTCGGCGGTGATCGTGTCGTCGTCGGCCTCCGTTACGTCCCCGACCTCGAGGCGGGGGTTGCCGTGCCATTCGAGACTGCTCTGGAGACGCGCACGAACGTCGTCAGCGGAAAGGTCGGCACCGGGGGTCGCCTCCGGCATCATGCCATAGCCCTGGCCAGGCCCCATCATTCCGGGGCCCATCATGCTGGGCCCCATCATGCCGGGGCCCATCATGCCTGGCCCCATCATGCCGGGGCCCATCATGCCGGGGCCCATCATGCCGGGGCCCATGCCCTGCATCATTCCCGGGCCCATCATCCCCGGGTTCATGCCCCGCATCATGCCCGGACCTGGCCCATAGGGGCACGGCCCGGCTGCGTAGCCCTGGGCCGGCGCCCTCATCCCCGGCCCGCCGCCGCGCATGTGAGCAAGCCGAGGTCCCTCGCTCGGGCTCTCGGCGGCTGCGGTTGTGCCCGCTTCATGATGCGCGCTGACCGCAAGAGCGGCGCCGGAAGACAGCATGAGTGCGGCCAACGCCGCCGCGCCCAGGGTTGATGTATGCAAGCGTCGCATGGTCTTTCTCCTTCTCTGGAGCCTTTGCCCGACGGTTATTTGGGAATTATCCTTCACCAGGCCAGCGAGGTGGAGCGGGGCTTGGTAACGGTGCGTCACGAGGCGCCATTCCCGTTACATTCGGTTACAAAGATCCCGGCGCTTGCACGGAGAGACGAGGTAGTCGGCCCCCATGGGCGCTTTGGCTGCACAGACCGCGGGGCATATCCTGGTCGTCGATGACGACCGGGAGATCCGCGACCTTCTCGCACGGTTTCTGGGACGGAACGGCTATCGGGTGAGCGTCGCACGCGACGGCAGAGAAATGCGGCGGGCGCTGGCGGACTGGAGAATCGACCTGGTCATTCTCGACCTGATGCTTCCCGGCGAGGACGGGCTCACGCTGTGCCGCGAGCTGCGAACGCGCTCGCAGGTGCCGGTGGTCATGCTCACGATTCTCGGGGAGGAGTCCGACCGCATCCTCGGGCTCGAGATGGGCGCCGACGACTACGTCCCAAAGCCGTTCAATCCCCGCGAGCTGCTGGCGCGCGTAAAGGCGGTGCTCCGGCGCAGCCAAGGGGCCGGCGCTCCGGCGCGCGCGGGCGCCACCGCATTGCGCTTCGCCGGCTGGCGGCTCGACCGCGGTCTGCGTCGTCTCGAGTCGCCGGAGGGGCTCGTGGTCGATGTGACGGCAGGCGAGTTCGACCTCCTGGTGGCCTTCGCCGAACATCCACAGCAGGTGCTCACGCGCGACCAGCTGCTCGACCTCACACAAGGTCGCGGCGAGGTCCCGTTCGACCGAAGCATAGACATGCAGGTGAGCCGGCTGCGCCGCAAGATCGAGCCGGACCCGCGCGAGCCCCGGCTGATTCAGACCGTGCGTGGCGGCGGGTATGTCTTCACGGCCGTCGTGAGCCATGATTAAACGGCTGATACCCGACACTATCGGAACGCGCACGTTGCTGGTGCTGATCGTCGGCCTGACGGTCTCGCACCTCGCCAGCGTCGCCCTCTACTCGAACGACCGCACGACCGCGCTGATGATGACGGGCGGCGAACACACGGCCGAGCGCATCGCGACGGTGACGGAGATCGTGGGGAACGCACCGGAGAGCGACCGACAGCGGATCGTCGAGAACGCCGATGGCGCGGGACTGCACGTCGTTCGGACCGCGGCGCCCGCCGTCCGAGAAGGCGCCGGCGACGAGTGGCAAGCGGATGCTCTTCGGCGCGCATTCGCGCTGCATCTCGACGGGGAGACGATCCGCGATTTCCGGCTGCGCCTCGCTGCGGAGGACCGGGCGGACACCGGGCCGCCCGGGCGCACGGACCTTCTGGTCTCCATTCCCCTTGGAGACGGAACATGGCTCAACTTCAGCGCCCCCCTGGCGTCGTCGGACCCGCTCTGGTCGTTCCGCTCGGTCCTTTCCATGGCCGTGATGCTCATTGCCGTAGTACTGCTCTCGGCGCTCGTCGTCCGGAAAATGACAGCGCCCATAGCAACCTTCGCACAGGCCGCCGAGCGGCTGGGCACCAACGTCAATGCGCCGCCGCTCCCCGAGCGCGGGCCCGCCGAGGTCCGGCAGGCGGCCCGGGCCTTCAATCGGATGCAGGAGCGCATACGCCGCTTCGTCGAGGATCGAACCCAGATGCTCGCCGCGATTGCCCACGACCTCGGCACGCCGATCACCCGGCTTCGACTGCGCGCCGAATTCGTCGAGGACGAGGAGCAGCGTCAGAAGATGCTCGCCGATCTCGAGGCGATGGAGAGGATGGTCGCCTCTTCCCTCGCCTTCTCCCGCGACGAGTCCGCCAGCGAGCCTCATGCCATAGTGGACCTGGGCTCACTGCTGCAGCGTGTCTGCGACGACATTGCCGATGCCGGCCACGAGGTCGCGCTTGCGGCCGGCGATCGTGCGGTCCGCTTCGGCTGCCGCCCTGCGGCGCTGCGGCGTGCTTTCGCGAACCTGATCGACAATGCGGTGAAGTACGGGCAGCGCGCCCGCGTCTCGCTGGACGAAGACGACACCGGCGTGTCGGTCACGATCGACGACGAAGGCCCGGGCATCCCGGACGAGCTCCGCGACGAGGCCTTCAAGGCGTTCCGACGACTGGACGCCTCTCGCAGCGCCGAGATCGGGGGGACGGGCCTTGGCCTCACCGTGGCCCGGACCATCGTGCGCGCCCATGGCGGAGACATCACCCTGAGCAACCGCGCGGAAGGGGGTCTTC
>JBEPXW010000069.1:0-7221 GCA_041641715.1 Pseudomonadota bacterium | reverse complement strand
GCGTTCTGGGGGCTGCGCGCGCTCGGGCTCTAGGAGAGCGCGTTGCCCGATCCGGCTCGGGCTGTCCTTGCGCCATGCCGTCACCGCCGGGCGCGCCCGGCGTTCACCACGAGAATGCGCCACACGGGTATTCAAGTCAGATCAGATACTTAGCACCGTGTCCACGCGTGGACACGGTTCGCGGGAGCGGCGGCGCCCCCGATGCGCCGCGGCGCCCACCCCGACTCAGGCGCGCTGCGTCCCCCCGGTCGCCTTCTCGACCGCCGCGACGATGCGGCCCGCCACGGCGTCGATCTCGGCCTCGGTCAGCGTCCGCTCGGCCGGCTGCAGCCTGACCGAGATCGCCACCGACTTCTTGCCCGCGCCGAACTGCTCCACGGCGCGCGGGCCCGCGAAGACGTCGAAGACGCTCGCCGCCTCGATCAGCTTCTTCTCGGCGCCGCGGGCGGCGCGCAGGATCTCGCCGGCCTCGACCCGCTCGTCGACGACGAAGGCGAAGTCGCGCTCGACCGCCGGCAGGTCCGAGGCGACCAGCGCCGGGCGCGACACGCCCTTGCCCTTGCGCTCGGGCAGGTTCTCGAGGTTGAGCACCACCGCCACCGCCGGGCCCTTCACGTCCATGGCGCGCAACACCTTCGGGTGGAGCTCGCCGAACAGCGCGAGCGGGTTCTTCGGCCCGAGCTTGAGCGCCGCCGAGCGCCCGGGATGCAACCAGTCCGGCGCGTGGCGCTCGACCATCAGCTTATCGACCGGCGCGCCCAGCGCCGCCAGCACCGCCTCGGCATCCGCCTTGACGTCGTAGAGGTCGACCGCGCGCCGCGTTCCCGCCCAGTGGCGCGGGCCCGTGTGGCCCACCCTGAGGCCCGCCGCGACGAGGCTCTGCTCGCCCGGCTCGCCCCCGTGGAAGACGGGGCCGACCTCGAAGAGGGCGAGATCGGCGAAGCCGCGCGCCTGGTTCCGCGCCGCCGCGGCCAGCAGCCCCGGAACGAGGCTCGGCCGCATGTCGGACATGTCCGTGGAGATCGGGTTCTCGAGCTTCAGCGTCTCGCCGCCGCCGCCGAAAATCTCGGCCTGGCGCCCGGAGATGAAGGAGTAGCCCACCGTCTCGTTCATCCCCAGGGCCGCCATCTGGCGGCGCGCCCGGGCGGCGCGCCTCTGCATCGGCGTCAGCGTCGCCGGCGCGACGCCGGGGGTGACCCGGGGCAGCGGCCGCGACTCGAGCTTGCCGAGCGAGGCGACGCGCACGATCTCCTCGACGAGGTCGGCCTCGCCCTGCACGTCCGGCCGCCAGGAGGGCGGCGCCACGCTCAGCCCGTCCGCCCCCTCGGCCACCTCGAAGCCGAGCGCCTCGAGGATGCGCACCTGCTCCTCCGCCGGGATCTCCATGCCGACGAGGCTCACGACGCGGGTCGGATCCAGCCGGTAGCGCCGCGCGGTATCCGGCACCGACCCGGCGACCACCAGCTCCGAGGGCTCGCCGCCGCAGAGCTCGAGGATCAGGGCCGTCGCGAGCTCCATGCCGGGGATCGTGAAGGCCGGGTCGACGCCGCGCTCGAAGCGATAGCGGGCGTCGGACTGCACCCGCAGCTTCCGCCCGGTTGCCGCCGTCCGCACGGGGTCGAAATACGCCGCCTCGACGAAGACGTTGACCGTCTCCCCGGTGCAGCCCGAGTGCTCGCCGCCCATGACGCCGCCGATGCCTTCGGGGCCGGCCTCGTCGCAGATGAGCGTCATCGCGTCGTCGAATTCGTAGGTCCGCTCGTCGAGCGCCAGGAGCGTCTCCCCCGGCCGGCTGAGGCGGACATGGATGTCGCCGGTGACCTTGTCGGCGTCGAAGACGTGCAACGGCCGCGCCCGATCATAGGTGACGTAGTTGGTGATGTCGACGAGCGCCGAGATCGGCCTCAGGCCGATCGCCCTCAGCCGCTGCTGCAGCCACTTAGGCGAGGGGCCGTTGGTGACGCCGCGGATGTAGCGCCCGACGAAGAGCGGGCAGGCGCCGTCCTTTACGTCGTCGCCGAGGGTCACGCCGACCGGGCTCGCGAAGCGCCCCGGCACCGGCTCCACCGCCGGGGTCTTCAGCCGCCCCAGCCCGCGCGCGGCGAGATCGCGGGCGATACCGGCGACGGCCAGCGCGTCCGGCCGGTTCGGCGTGATGGCCACGTCGAGGACGGGGTCGTTCAGCCCCGCATAGTCGACGAAGCGCGCGCCGAGCGGCGCATCCTCGGCCAGCTCGATGATTCCCTCGTGGTCGTCCGAGATCATCAGCTCGCGCTCCGAGCACAGCATGCCGTGCGACTCGACGCCGCGGATCACGCCCGGCTTCAGATCGACGCCGGTGCCGGGGATGTGCGTGCCGGCGGGCGCGA
The DNA here is from genome assembly GCA_041641715.1 of Pseudomonadota bacterium. Taxonomy (GTDB): domain Bacteria; phylum Pseudomonadota; class Alphaproteobacteria; order Rhodobacterales; family Rhodobacteraceae; genus Thermohalobaculum. Next base: position 4,852 of record JBEPXW010000069.1, on the reverse strand, counting down.
AGACGCCGCGCATGCCCGTGCGCGCATTGGGCGCGCCGCAGATCACCTGGACCTCCTCGGGCGGCGCGTCGGGTCCCTTCGTCCAGGCCTCGACGCGGCAGACCTTCAGGCGGTCGGCATTCGGGTGCGGGCCCGCCTCGATAACGCGGGCGATGGTGAACGCGCCGAGCGCCGCGGCCGGGTCCTCGATCCCCTCCACCTCGAGGCCCATGTCCGTCAGGGCCGCGGCGAGCGAATCAACCGGCGCGTCGGTCTCAAGATGGTCTTTTAGCCATGAAAGCGTGAGCTTCATGTCCTGTCCTCGTTCCAGCCCCGTGTGCGGCGCGCCGGGTGGTCCTTAGCGGAATTCGCCAGCGGCCGGAAGGGATTGCGCGCCCGACGGCATTCTACCTTGACGCGCGATCGCCACCATTTTTTAACCATAAACGTGTGTTTTCGTCGTCCCGGCAGGAACAGGGCAGTGAGGGTGAACTCGCGCCGTGATACAGGCAGTGAGAAAGGCAGAAGGCAGATTTCGGGCATGGCAGGCGGGACACTTATACGTGACGAAGCCGGAGCAGTAACCGCCGATTGGGTGGCATTGACCGCCGGGATCCTGATTCTCGGGCTCATCGTCGTGATGCAGGTGGTGGGCAACTCGAGCGGCTATCTGATGGACGAGTTCGAGAGCCTGAACCGCGAGTACGAGAATAACGCGGTCACGCTCACGAAGCTCAAGCGCGACCAGGCCGAGCCGACGACTCTCCCGGCGTCTGACGGCGCGATGACCTCCCGCTAGCGCCCGGGAGCGCCCCCGACCGGCTGCGCCGCCGCTCAGGCCGAGAGCCCGCCATGCACGGTGGGCACGTCCAGCGCGGCGAAGCCGTAGTGGCGCAGCCAGCGCAGGTCCGAGTCGAAGAACGCCCTCAGGTCCGGGATACCGTATTTCAGCATGGCGATGCGGTCGATCCCCATGCCGAAGGCGAAGCCCTGCCATTCCTCCGGGTCGACGCCGGCCGCTGCCAGCACCTTCGGGTGCACCATGCCGGAGCCGAGGATCTCCATCCAGCGGTCGCCCTCGCCGATCTTCAGCTGGCCGCCCTCCCACGAGCAGCGGATGTCCACCTCGGCCGAGGGCTCGGTGAAGGGGAAGTGCGAGGCACGGAAGCGCAGCTCCACGCCCTCGACCTCGAAGAAGGCGCGGCAGAACTCCTCCAGCACCCATTTCAGCTGCGCCATGGAGATGTCGCGGTCGATCGCCAGCCCCTCGTACTGGTGGAACATGGGCGTGTGGGTCTGGTCGTAGTCACTGCGGTAGACCCTTCCGGGCGCGATGATCCGGCAGGGCACGCCGTGCTTCTCCATGTAACGGATCTGCACGGGCGAGGTGTGCGTTCGCAGCACGTAAGGGGCGTGGTCGTCGCCCGCGGCCCGGCGCAGGTAGAAGGTGTCCATCTCCTGCCGCGACGGGTGCTCGGGCGGGATGTTGAGGGCGTCGAAGTTGTACCAGCCGGTCTCGATCTCCGGCCCCTCGGCGACCGAGAAGCCGAGGTCGGCCCAGATCGCGACCACCTCCTCCATCACCTGGCTGACGGGATGCAGCGTGCCACGGGCGCGGGGCCGGGCGGGGAGCGTGACGTCGAGCCACTCGGTCTCGAGCCGCTCGGCCAGCGCCGCGTCCGCCAGGGCCTCGCGCCGCGCGGCGATGGCGGCGTTGATCTCGTCCTTGAGCGCGTTCAGCCGCGGCCCGGCCGCGCGCCGCGCCTCCGGGTCCATCCGGCCGAGGCCGCGCATCAGCTGCGTCACCTCGCCCTTGCGCCCGAGCGCCCGCACGCGCACGTCCTCGATCGCCGCCTCGTCCGCCGCGGCGCCGATCTCGCCGAGGAACCGCGCGCGCAGCGCCTCGAGATCCGGCGTGCTGGAATCCTGCATCGTCTCACTCCGGGGGCATGGCCTGCCGCGCGTGTCCTAAGCAGGCGGGCCCGCGAATGCAAGCGCCGGCGGCCTCACTCCATCGCCTCGAGTTCGTCGATGAACCGCTCGATCAGCCCGAGCCCCTTGTCCCAGAAGGCCGGGTCCGAGGCGTCGAGCCCGAAGGGCCGGAGCAGCTCCCCGTGGTGCTTCGTGCCCCCCGCCTCGAGCATGGCGAAATACCTGTCGCGGAAGCCCTCCTGCCCCTGCTCGTAAACCGCGTAGAGCGCGTTCACGAGGCCGTCGCCGAAGGCGTAGGCGTAGACGTAGAACGGCGCGTGGATGAAGTGCGGCACGTAGGCCCAGAAGGTCTCGTAGCCCTCGGCGAGGTTGATCGCCGGGCCGAGGCTCTCGGACTGCACCTCCATCCAGATCTTGCCGATGTCCTCGGCCGTCAGCTCGCCCTCGCGGCGGGCGGCGTGGACGCGGCGCTCGAAATCGTAGAAGGCGATCTGGCGCACGACCGTGTTGATCATGTCCTCGACCTTGGAGGCGAGGAGCGCCTTCTTGCGCCGCGGGTCCTCCTCCTCGGCGAGGAGCTTGCGGAAGGTCAGCATCTCGCCGAAGACGCTCGCGGTCTCGGCCAGCGTCAGCGGCGTGCGGCTCAGGAGCTCGCCCTGCCGCGCCGCGAGGCGCTGGTGCACGCCGTGGCCGAGCTCGTGCGCGAGCGTCATCACGTCGCGCTTCTTCCCCTGGTAGTTCAGCATGAGATAGGGGTGCACGTCCGCCACCGTCGGGTGCGAGAAGGCGCCCGGCGCCTTGCCCGGCTTGACCGGCGCGTCGATCCAGCCCCGCTCGAAGAACGGCTCCGCCAGCTCCGCCATGCGCGGCGAGAAGCCGGCATAGGCGGCCATAACGGTCGCCTTCGCTTCCTCCCACGGGATGGTCCGCTCGTCGGCCTCGGGCAGGGGCGCGTTGCGGTCCCAGTACTCCAGCCGCTCGAGGCCGAGCCACTTCGCCTTCAGCGCGTAGTAGCGGTGCGAGAGCCGCGGATAGGCCGCCTGCACCGCCTCGCGCAGCGCGTCGACCACCTCCGGCTCGACGTGGTTGGCGAGGTGGCGCGCGTAGTCGGGCGCCGGCATCTTGCGCCAGCTGTCCTCGATCTCCTTCTCCTTGGCGAGCGTGTTGGTGATGCGCGTGAAGAGGCTGATGTTCTTCCCCAGCACCGCCGCCAGCGCCTCCCCGGCCGCCTGCCGGCGGCGCCGGTCGGGGTCGGAGAGGAGGTTGAGCGTCGCCTCGAGGCCGAGCGGCCCATCCTCGCCCGCCACGTCGAAAGTCAGCGAGGCCATGGTCTCGTCGAAGAGCCGGTTCCAGGCCGACGCGCCCACCACCGAGAGGTCGTGCAGGAACTTCTCGAGCTCGTCCGAGAGCTGGTGTGGCCGGAACACGCGCAGCCGCTCGAGCCAGGGCCGGTAGCGCGCCAGCGCCGCGCTCTCGGCCATCCTCGCCTCGAGGTCGGCGTCGTCGATCCGGTTCAGCTCGAGGCTGAAGAAGACCAGCGGCTGGGTCAGCGCCGTTACCCGGTCCTGCGCGTCGCCGAGGAACTTGGCGCGCTTCGGGTCGGCGGTGTTCTGGTAGTAGCTGAGCCCGGCGAAGGACATGATGCGCCCGAGCGTCGCCTCGATCGCCTCGTACTCCGCGATCGCCCCGGCCAGCGCGTCGCCGTCGAGCCCGGCGAGCCGGCCCTCATGGCGCTCGGCGAAGGAGCGGGCGCGGGCTGAGGCGTCCTCGAGATCGCGCTCGAGCTCCGGGCTGTCGAGGCCGGGATAGAGGTCCGAGAGGTCCCATTCCGGCAGCGCCCCCGTCTCCCCCGCGCCTGCCGCGCGGCCGGGCGCGCCCTCGCGCGCCTCGTCACGGGGGAGACGGGGTCTGGGCGAACGGGTCAGGTCCGGGCGCATCGGCGGGGCTCCTCTTCGATGGATCGGGCCACACACTTAATCCAGCACCGCGCGCGGCGAAACCCCGCCCGGGAGCCACCTCAGGTGCGGATACCGGGGTCCGCGCCGGGATCCGCGTCGGGCTCTGATGGCTCGGCCGGCTCGTAGGGCGGCGCGTCCTCCTTGCGGCGGATGATGATGTCGCCGTTCGGCAGGATCTCGGGCTGCTCGTAATGCTCGAGGCTATCGACCCGCTCGAACACCGCGAAGGTGTCGCGCAGCTGCTCGAGCGCGGGCTCGACGCTCTCGACGAAGCCGCGAATCGCCTCCTCGAGCCTTTCGGAGAGCGGCTTCTCGGCCTCGCCGTCCGACTGGGCGTGTGCCGGCGCGGCCACCAGAACCGCGGCGACGGCCAGGCTTGCGAGAACGGGTGTCGTGCGCATGGGCCCCTCCGGTGCTCGGCGCGGCCCCTCCAGACGCGAGCCGCCCCGCACACATGGTGCGCGGGGCGGCAAGGGTCAACGGCCGTTGCGGCGGCCCGGGCAGCCGGGCCCGCCCGGGCGCCGGGTCACTGCGACAGCGTGATCTCGACGCGGCGGTTCAGCGGCTCGCGCACGCCGTCGCCGGTCTCGACCGCCGGCTCGAGCTCGGAGCGGCCGGCCAGCGTCATCGCGCCGCGCGGAATGCCCCGGTCCTCGAGGTAGTCGGCCGCGCTGTCGGCGCGACGCTCGGACAGGCCCTGGTTGTACTGGACCGAGCCCACCGTGTCGGCGTGGCCGACGACAGAGAGCGCCGTGGAGCCCATATCCTGCACCGCCATGACAACCTCGTCGAGGGTGTCCCGCGCGGCGTCGGTCAGGTTCCACTTGTCGAAGCCGAAGTAGATCACGTAGTTCGCCGGACCCGCCGGCGGGGCGCAGGCCGCGAGCGCCTCGTCCAGCATGGCGCGGGCCTCCTCCGGCGTCAGCGGGCAGGTGGCGCCGTTGGCCGTGGCGCGCAGCACGAAGAGGTACTGGTCCCACATG
>JBEPXW010000068.1:802-7285 GCA_041641715.1 Pseudomonadota bacterium | reverse complement strand
CTTCCTGCCGCTCCAGCGCTGGTTCGGTGCCAAGGGCGAGAAGCTCAGGAAAACCGAGGTGCTGCCGGGGCCGGAGATCGGCGACGGCTACGCGCTGACGGTGGCGCAGGTCGAGACGGCGCAGACCGGGGCGCAGACCTATTTCCTGCCGCTCACGGCGCTCTGGGGCGAGGAACACGTGCAGTTCGGCGCACCGACGCTCTCGGCGACGCTCGCCAAGGTGCGGCGGACGAACCGGGTCGGCGCGCTGGTCGACGCCGCCCGCGACACCGGCTTCGCCGAGGCGATGGTCGCGGCCATGCGGAAAGGAACGGAGGCGAGCGCCGGCGGCCTGACCTTCCGCGCCGACGGCAAGGAGGGGCTGGCCGCACTGGAGGACGTCGACGACACCCGCCCGCTCGGCGTCGAGCAGTCCAACGTCTCCATCGCCTTCGCCGACCGGGGGATGCTGAAGATCTACCGGCGGCTGCGGCCCGGGCGGCAGCCCGACATCGAGATCGGCCGGTTCCTCACCGAGCGGACCGACTTCGCCAACACGCCCGCCTTCCTCGGCGAGGCGACGCTCGGCCGCGAGGGCGGCGAGCCCGCCACCGTCGCCGCCTGCTTCGCCTTCGTGCCGAACCAGGGTGACGGCTGGAGCGTGGTGGTCGACGCGCTGGTGCGCGAGCTGGAGGACCGGGTCCTCACCGAGTCGGCCGAGGCCGAGGGCGCGGTCGAGGAAGGCTTCCCCTTCCCGCTCGACGTCGCGGGGGTGCTGGGGCAGCGCACCGGCGAATTGCACCGGGCGCTGGCGACGCCGACCGACGACCCCGCCTTCGGCACGGAGAAGCTCCGCAAGGCCGACATCTCCGAATGGGCCAAGGACGTGCGCGCCCAGGCCGACGACGCCTTCCGCCGCCTCGAGGCGGCCGAGCGGGGGGCGGAGGCGGACGAACTGCTGAAGCGCCGCAAGGAGGCGGACCGGCTGATCCGCCGCCTCGGCCGGACGCGCTCCGAGGGGGTGAAGTCGCGCATCCACGGCGACTACCATCTCGGCCAGGTGCTGGTGGCGCAGGCCGACATCGTCATCATCGACTTCGAGGGCGAGCCGCGCCGCAGCCTCGAGGAGCGGCGCGCCAAGTCCTCGCCGCTGCGCGACGTGGCGGGGATGCTGCGGAGCTTCGACTACGCCGCCTTCGCCGCGCTCGACCGGCTCGGCGCCAAGGGAATCGAGTCGGAGACCGCCGCCGACACGGCGCGGGCCTGGCGCGACCGGGCAACGGAGCGGTTCCTCGCCGCCTACGAGGACGCCGCCGGCGGGCTCGGCAACAATGACCTCCTCCGCCTCTTCCTGCTGCAGAAGGTGTTCTACGAGATCGGCTACGAGGCGGCGAACCGGCCGGCCTGGCTCTCGATCCCGGTCCGCGGCGCGCTGGCGCTGATGGACGAGGGAACGCCATGACGCGGGGCGGGACGACCACCCCGGAGGTGCCCGAGCCCGCCCTGCCGGGGCATGTGTGCGAGGCCATCGTCACGGGCCGCCTCGACGACCCGTTCCGCTGGCTCGGCATGCACGAGACGGAGGCCGGGCTGCGCGTCGCCGCCTTCGACCCCGGCGCCTCGCAGGCCTGGGTGACGGACGCCGGGGGCAAGGACGTGGCCGAGCTCGCGCGCATCCACGAGGCGGGCGTGTTCGCCGCTCTCATCCCGCGGCGAAAGCGGCGATTCGCCTACCGGCTGCGGTTCCACGGCGACGGCAAGGACTGGACCGTGCGCGACCCTTACGCCTTCGGGCCGATCCTCTCCGACTTCGATGCGCACCTGATCGCCGAGGGCACGCACCGCGCGCTTTACACGCGGCTCGGCGCCCACCCGATGCGCCATGAGGGCGTGGACGGCACCGCCTTCACCGTCTGGGCGCCCAACGCGCGGCGGGTCAGCGTCGTCGGCGAGTTCAACTACTGGGACGGCCGGCGCCACCCGATGCGCCACCGCCACCGCCCGGGCTGCTGGGAGATCTTCCTGCCGGGCGTCGGCCCCGGGGCGCGCTACAAGTTCGAGATCGTGGGCGTGGCGGGCGACCTGCAGCCCTTGAAGGCCGACCCCGTCGGCTTCGCCCACGAGCTGCCGCCCGCCACCGCCTCGATCGTCCACGGCCTGCCCGAGCCGCCGCGCGAGAAGGCCTGGGACAGGCGCGTCGGCGCGCTGCAGGCGCGGGAGGCGCCGGTCTCGGTCTACGAGGTGCATCTCGGCTCGTGGCGGCGGGCCGAGGGCGACCGCTGGCTGACTTACGACGAGCTGGCCGAGCGGCTGGTGTCCTACGCGGCGGACATGGGCTTCACCCATCTCGAGTTCCTGCCGGTCTCCGAGCACCCCTTCACCGGCTCCTGGGGCTACCAGCCGGTCGGGCTTTACGCGCCCACCGCGCGCTTCGGCGACCCGGCCGGCTTCCGCCGCCTCGTGCGGGCCTGTCACAAGGCGGGCCTCGGCGTCATCGTCGACTGGGTGCCGGCGCATTTCCCCGCCGACCCGCACGGGCTCGGGACATTCGACGGCACGCATCTCTACGAGCACGCCGACCCGCGGCTCGGCTTCCACCTCGACTGGAACACGCTGATCTACAACTACGGCCGGCGCGAGGTGGCGAACTTCCTCGCGGCCAACGCGCTCTTCTGGCTCGAACGCTACGGCGTGGACGGGCTGCGCGTCGATGCGGTGGCCTCGATGCTCTACCTCGACTACTCGCGGCCCGCCGACCAGTGGGTGCCGAACATCTATGGCGGGCGCGAGAACCTCGAGGCGATCGCACTTCTCCGCGAAGTCAACCGCCTCGTCGCCGAGCGCTATCCGGGCCGCGTCACCATCGCCGAGGAATCCACCGCCTGGCCCGGCGTCTCGCGGCCCGTCGAGGACGGCGGCCTCGGCTTCGACTTCAAGTGGAACATGGGCTGGATGCACGACACCCTTGAATACATGGCGAAAGACCCGGGCTGGCGGGGCCACCACCACCACCTGATGACCTTCGGCATCGACTACGCTTTCTCGGAGAACTTCGTGCTGCCGCTCAGCCATGACGAGGTCGTCCACGGCAAGGGCTCGCTGATCGGCAAGATGCCGGGCGACCGCTGGCAGAAGTTCGCCAATCTCCGCGCCTATTACGGCTTCATGTGGACGCATCCCGGCAAGAAGCTCTTGTTCATGGGCGGCGAGTTCGGCCAGGAGCGCGAGTGGAGCCACGACCGCGCCCTCGACTGGCACCTGCTGGACGCGGCCGACCACGCCGGCCTCCAGCGCCTCGTGCGCGACCTCAACACGCTCTACCGCGGGAGCGCGGCGCTCCACGCGCTCGATTGCGAGCCGGCGGGCTTCGGCTGGATCGAGGGGGGCGACACCGAGAACAGCGTCTTCTCCTACGAGCGGCGGGGGCCGAACGGCGAGCGCGCGGTTGTCGTGGTCAACATGACGCCCGTGGTGCGCCACGACTACGCCATCGGCGTCCCCCGCGCCGGGCATTGGCGCGAGCGGCTGAATACCGACGCCGCCATCTACGGCGGCTCGAACATCGGCAACACGGGCCGGGTCGAGGCGCAGGAGATCCCGCTCCACGGCCGCCCGGCCTCCCTCCGCTTGACGCTGCCGCCGCTTGGCACGATTGTCCTCGAGCCTGACGCCACCTGAAGGAACGGACTGAATGGGCTACCGGGTTCTGCCTGGGCTGCCGCACCCCCTTGGCGCCACCTGGGACGGCTCGGGGGTGAACTTCGCGCTGTTCTCGGCCAACGCCACCAAGGTCGAGCTCTGCCTGTTCGACCGAAAGGGCAAGCGCGAGACCGCCCGCGTCGCCCTGCCCGAGCTCACCCACGAGGTCTGGCACGGCTACCTGCCGGACGTGCGACCCGGCCAGCTCTACGGCTACCGCGTGCACGGGCCCTGGGCGCCCGAGGCCGGGCACCGCTTCAACCCGAACAAGCTGCTCGTGGACCCTTACGCGAATGCGCTGACCGGCGAAATACGCTGGCATGACGCCTGTTTCTGCTATCGCGTGGGCGCGCCGCGGGGCGACCTGACCATGGATCGCCGCGACAGCGCCCGGCTCGTGCCGAAATGCATCGTCATCGACCCGGCGCACACCTGGGGCGAGGATATCCGCCCGCGCCGGCGCTGGTCCGAGAGCTTCATCTACGAGGCCCACGTCAAGGGCCTGACAGAGCTGCACCCCGATCTGCCGCAGCACATCCAGGGCACCTTCGCCGGCCTCGCCGACCCCCGTGTAATCCGCCACCTGACACGCCTCGGCGTCACCGCAATCGAGCTCCTGCCGGTGCATGCCTTCGTCGACGACCGCCACCTCGTCGACAAGGGCCTGGTGAACTACTGGGGCTACAACCCGCTCTGCTTCCACGCGCCCGCCACCCGCTACATCTCGCCGGGCCACGGCATCGACGAGTTCAAGCTGATGGTGCGCCGCCTGCACGAGGCGGGCATCGAGGTGATACTCGACGTGGTCTACAACCACACCTGCGAGGGTGACCACACGGGGCCGACGCTCTCGTTCCGGGGGATCGACAACGCCAGCTACTACGCGCTGGCCGAGGACCCGCGCTACTACTACGACACCACCGGCTGCGGCAACACGCTGAACCTGCGCCATCCGCGCGTGATGCAGATGGTGATGGATTCGCTGCGCTACTGGGTCGAGGAGTGCCACGTCGACGGCTTCCGCTTCGATCTGGCCACGGCGCTGGGGCGCGACTACGACGAGTTCGACCCCTCGGCCATCTTCTTCGACACGGTCGGCCAGGACCCGGTGCTGCAGAGCGTCAAGCTGATCGCCGAGCCCTGGGACGTGGGCCCGAACGGCCACCAGCTCGGCGGCTTCCCGCCGGGCTGGGCCGAGTGGAACGACGCCTACCGCGACGGGGTGCGCGCCTACTGGCGCGGCGACGCGGGCAGCCGGGCCGGGCTGGCGCAGGGGCTCCTCGGCTCGGCGCCGCTCTTCGACCACCGGGGGCGGCGCGCTTGGTCCAGCGTCAACCTCGTCACCGCCCATGACGGCTTCACGCTGATGGACCTTTGGTCCTACGACGCCAAGCACAACGAGGCGAACCAGGAGGAGAACCGCGACGGCCACGACCACAACCTGAGCTGGAACTGCGGGGTCGAGGGCCCGACCGACGACCCGGAGATCAACGCGCTGCGCGACCGCCTGCGCCGCGCGGCGATGACGACGCTGATGCTCAGCCACGGCACGCCGATGCTGCTGATGGGCGACGAATCGGGCCGCAGCCAGCAGGGCAACAACAACGCCTACTGCCAGGACAACGAGATCAGCTGGCTCGACTGGTCCGCCCCGCGCGACCCGCACTTCATCGACTTCCTGCGCGGACTGGTGGTGATCCGGAAGAGCCGCCCCTTGCTCCACCCGGCCAAGTTCCGCCATGGCGAGCCGGTCGGGGAGGCGGGCTTCCCCGACGTCCTCTGGCTGAAGCGCGACGCCGGCCACATGGGGCCGGACGACTGGGGGAAGGGCAAGACGGGCGAGCTGGGCCTGATGCTGAGCGGGGCGGGAGAGCGGTCGCTTCTCCTCCTCTTCAACCCCTCCGCCGGGGAGATGGCCTTCCGCCTGCCCGAGCGCGGCGAACCGGTGCGCTGGCGCGTCCTCGTCGACAGCGCCGGCGCCGAGATCGCGCCCGAGCGCGAGGCGGTCGCCTCCGGTGCCGAGCTTCCCGTGCCGCCCCGCGCCGTCCTCGTCCTCGAGACGCTCGAGGTGCTGCGATGACGGCGTCACATTTCACCAAGACCTGGGGCGCCGAGCCCGCCGGCGCGGGTCGCTGGCGCTTCCGCTTCTGGGCGCCGGGCTGCGAGCGTGTCGGGCTCAGGCTCGGCGGCACCGACCACCGGATGGACCCCGAGGGCGACGGCTGGTTCGCCGCCGAGCTGCCTGCCGAGCCCGGCACGCCTTACGCCTATGTGGTGGGCGACGGCCTCGCCGTGCCCGACCCGGCGGCGCGGGCGCAGGAGGGCAACGTCCACGGCCCCTCGCTGCTGGTCGACCCGGCGGCCTTCGACTGGCAGGCCGACTGGCAGGGCCGGCCGTGGCACGAGACGGTGCTCTATGAGCTCCACACCGGGACGTTCTCCGAGACCAGGGACTTCGACGGCGTCCGCGCCCGCCTCGACCACCTGGCGCGAACCGGCATAACGGCGGTCGAACTCTGCCCGGTGGCGCAGTTCTCCGGCGCGCGCGGCTGGGGCTATGACGGCGTGCTCCTCTACGCCCCGCACCGCGCCTATGGCGGTCCGGAGGGCCTGAAGCGCCTCGTCGACGCCGCGCATGCGCGCGGCCTCATGGTGTTTCTCGACGTCGTCTACAACCACTTCGGCCCGGACGGAAACTACCTGCATGCCTACGCCCCCGACTTCTTCCACCCCGAGAGCCACACCCCCTGGGGCGCCGCGATCGCCTTCGACCGCCCGCCGGTGCGCCGCTTCTTCATCGAGAAC
>JBEPXW010000068.1:0-792 GCA_041641715.1 Pseudomonadota bacterium | reverse complement strand
TCGACGCCGTCGACCAGATCGGCGACGAGTCGATCATCGAGGACCTCGCCCGCGCCGTTCGGACCCACGGCTTCGACCGCCCCGTCCACCTCACCACCGAGGACGACCGCAACATCACCCGCCTCCACGAGCGCGACGCGGCCGGCCGGGCCGTCCTCTACGACGGCGAGTGGAACGACGACTTCCACCACGTCGCCCATGTGCTCGCAACCGGCGAGGCGGACGGCTATTACGGCGACTACGCCGACGACCCGCGCGGCGACATCGCCACGGCGCTCCGCGACGGCTACGTGCAGCAGGGCCGGCCCTCGCCGTTCCGGGGTGGCGAGCGGCGCGGCGAGCCCTCGGCGCACCTGCCGCCCGCGGCCTTCGTCAACTTCCTGCAGAACCACGACCAGACCGGCAACCGCGCCTTCGGCGAGCGGCTGACGACGCTGGCCGAGCCGGAGGCGGTGGAGGTGCTGACCGCGCTCCTCCTCCTCTCGCCCATGATCCCGCTGCTCTTCATGGGTGAGGAATGGGGCGAGACGCGGCCCTTCCAGTTCTTCTGCGACTTCCATGGCGACCTCGCCGACGCCGTGCGCGAGGGCCGCCGCCGCGAGTTCGCTCGCTGGCGCCAGTTTGCCGACCCGGAGACGCGCGAGCGCATCCCAGACCCGAACGACCCGGCGACGTTCGAACGATCCCGGCTCGACTGGGCCGACTTGGAGGCCCCGGCCGGCGCCGCGCGCCACCGCCTGGTCCGCCGCCTTCTGGCGATACGCGGGAAGCAGATCACGCCCCGCCTCCCCG
>JBEPXW010000067.1:0-7325 GCA_041641715.1 Pseudomonadota bacterium | reverse complement strand
GATGCGTCTCGAACGGGCGGAAGGGATTGTCGCTGGATGGCATGGCGGGGTTCCTGCTATCAGGTGGCGGATCGGGAATCGGGGCCATCAGAGCGGCGTCTTGCCGCAAGATGCAAGCTTGCTCTCCGGCCTAGGTTATGGTCATAGAGTGGCCCGGAAAAATGAAATCGGGGCACAGCCCGGCCGGTTTTGGGACCGGCGTAAGGACGGGAAACGAACGATATGCGGATCGCGAACCTCTTTGCCTGGATGACGGCCGGCCTCCTCTCCCTCGCGGGCGCCGCGCAGGCGGCCGAGGAGACCGCCGGACGGCCGGTGGACGGGGGAACGGGCTTCCAGCGGCCTGTGACGCCGGTGGCGCAGGACACGCTCTGGCTCGACGATTTCTTGCTGTGGATCATCGCGGTGATCTCGCTCTTCGTGATGGCCCTGCTGCTGATCGTCATCTTCCGTTACAACAACCGCGCGAACCCGAAGCCCGCGCAGTTCACGCACAACGCGACGCTCGAGGTGGTGTGGACCGCCATCCCGGTCCTGATCCTAGTCGTGATCGCGATTCCGTCGCTGAGGCTCCTGTTCCTGCAGCTCGAGGTGCCAGAGCCCGATCTCACCATCAAGGCGACCGGCAACCAGTGGTACTGGAGCTACGAGTACCCCGAGCAGGACATCGCGCTCGACGCCTTCATGATCGGCCAGGGTACTTCGGGCCTCACCGAGGAGGTGCGCGCCGAGCTCGAGGAGAACGGCTACACGGCCGACGACTACCTCCTGGCCACCGACAGCCGCGTCATGGTGCCGGTCGACACGACGGTGCACGTGCTGGTCACCGCCTCGGACGTGATCCACGCCTGGACCGTGCCCTCGTTCGCCTCGAAGGTCGACGCGATCCCGGGCCGCATCAATGAGACCTGGTTCCGCGCCGAGGAGACGGGCACCTATTACGGCCAGTGCTCGGAGCTCTGCGGCAAGGACCACGCCTACATGCCGATCGTGGTCGAGGTGGTGAGCCAGGAGGAGTTCGACAACTGGGTCCAGACGCAGCAGGCGAAGAACGAGGACGCGCCGACCCGCTTCGCCGCGGCCGAGTGAGCGCCGGCCGGCGCGCGGGACAGGCTGAGGCGCGGAGGCGAACGAGGTGAGCGAGATCGCGGCAGTCGAGAGCGGCAGGGCGCGCGGCGCGGAGGCGGAGTTTCGCGACTTCGTCGCGCTGACGAAGCCGCGCGTCATGTCGCTGGTGATGTTCACCGCATTTGCCGGGTTGGTGGCGGCGCCGGTGGCGCTGCACCCGGTGGTCGCGCTCGCCAGCCTTCTCTGCATCGCCGCGGGGGCGGGGGCGTCGGCCGCGCTCAACATGTGGTGGGACGCCGACATCGACGCCGTGATGCGCCGCACCCGCGCCCGCCCGGTGCCGAGCGGGGTGGTCGAGCCGGGCGAGGCGCTCGGCTTCGGCCTGGGGCTCGCGCTTCTCTCCGTGCTGGTGCTTGCCGTCGTGGCGAACCCGCTGGCGGCGGGTCTGTTGGCCTTCACGATCTTCTTCTACGCGGTCGTCTACACCATGTGGCTGAAGCGCGCGACGCCGCAGAACATCGTCATTGGCGGCGCGGCGGGCGCCCTGCCGCCGGTGATCGCCTGGGCGGCGGCGACGGGCGGGGTAACGGCCGCGCCGGTGCTGATGTTTCTCGTCATCTTCCTCTGGACGCCGCCGCACTTCTGGGCTTTGGCGCTGTTCCGGAACGAGGACTACCGGGCGGCCGGTGTTCCGATGCTGCCCGTGGTGGCGGGCGAGGCGGCGACGCGGCGCCAGATCCGGCTCTATGCGCTCGCGCTCGTTCCCGTCACGCTGGCGCCGGCCTTCACCGTGGCCGGGGGGCCGGTCTACCTCGCGGTGGCGCTGGCGGCGAACCTGGCCTTCCTGCACGCCGCGTGGACGGTCGCCCGGCGCGGCCCGGAGGACGCGGCCGCCGACCGCTACCGGGCCGAGAAGCGGCTCTTCGGCGTCTCGATCCTCTATCTCTTTGCGCTCTTCGGCGGCTTCATCGGCGACGCCGCGCTGCGCGCGCTGGGCATCGCCGCCGCGTGGCCGGCAGGGTTCTGAAATGGACGGCACGATGCGCAAGGATCACGAGCTTCACCGCCGCCGCCGCAGCCGGAACATCGGCCTGCTGGTCGTCCTCCTGGCCTTCGTCGCGCTGATGTTCTGGGTGACCGTCGCCAAGCTCGGCGAGAACGCAGCGAATCCGTGGGGCTGACATGAGCGACAGGCGCCAGGACCCGAACTTCCGCCGGACGGTGATCCCGCTCGTCCTGATCCTGCTCGGCATGGCCGGCATGGGCTGGGCGGCGGTGCCGCTCTACGACTGGTTCTGCCGCGTCACCGGCTTCGGCGGCACCACGCAGGTTGCCGGCGCCGGCGCGGAGGAGGTGCTCGACCGCACCGTGCTGGTCCGCTTCGACGCTTCGCTCTCGAGCGAGATGCCGTGGAAGTTCGAGCCGGTGCAGACTTCGATGGAGGTCAATGTCGGCGAGACGGTGCTGGCCCATTACGAGGCCTACAACCCGACCGACCGCCCGATCGCAGGCAGCGCGACCTACAACGTCTCGCCCTTCTCGGTCGGCGGCTACTTCACCAAGATCGACTGCTTCTGCTTCACCCAGCAGGTGCTCGAGCCGGGCGAGCGGGTAAAAATGCCGGTGACCTTCTACATCGACCCGGCGATCGTCGAGGACGAGGAAACCAGGGGCGTGACCGCGATCACGCTCTCCTACACCTTCTTCGAGACGGAACTGGACAAGCAGGCGGCGCTGGACCAGACAGCGGAGTAAGAGCGCCGCGGCCGGCAGAGGGGCGGCATCAGGGGGAACGGAGGACCGGATGGCACACGCGAAGGAACACGACTACCACATTCTGCACCCGAGCATCTGGCCGTTCCTCGGCGCTCTCAGCGGTTTCGTCATGCTGGTCGGCGCCGTGCTGTGGTTCCACGGGATCACGCCCTGGGTCTGCGTGCTGGGCGCCATCGGCGTGATCTACGTGATGATCGGCTGGTGGTGGGACGTCGTCCGCGAGGCGCAGTCCGGCGACCACACGCCGGTGGTCCGCATCGGGCTGAGGATGGGCTTCATCCTCTTCATCATGTCCGAGGTGATGTTTTTCGCGGCGTGGTTCTGGAACTTCTTCAAGCACGCCATCTTCCCGATGGACGGCGCCTGGCCGCCCGAGGGCGTCGAGACCTTCAACCCCTGGGACCTGCCGCTGATCAACACGCTGATCCTGCTGCTCTCGGGCGTGACGGTCACCTGGGCTCACCACGCGCTGATCGAGAACGACCGCAAGGGGCTCGTCTGGGGCCTGGCCGCGACCATCGTGCTCGGCATCATGTTCACCGCTTTCCAGGCCTACGAGTATGCCCACGCGCCGTTCGCCTTCTCCGGCAACATCTACGGCGCGACCTTCTTCATGGCGACCGGCTTCCATGGCGCGCACGTCATCATCGGCACCATATTCCTCGCCGTCTGCCTGCTGCGCTCGGTGCAGGGCCACTTCACGCCGGAGCAGCATCTCGGCTTCGAGATGGCCGCGTGGTACTGGCACTTCGTCGACGTGGTCTGGCTGTTCCTGTTCTCCTGCGTCTACATCTGGGGCGGATGAGGCGACCCGAGATCCGGCGATCCTCCGCCGCCCCCCGGGGCGGCGGTTCGCTTTGGGGGAGGCGCGCGTGAGGCCGGGCTTCCTCGCGGCGGTGGCCTTAGGGCTGGCCGGCACCGGCGTCCTGCTCGCGCTCGGCTTCTGGCAGCTCGACCGGCTGGACTGGAAGGAGGGGCTGATCGCCCGGCTGGAGGGCCGGCTCGAGGCCGAACCCGTGCCGGTGCCGGACTCCCCCGATCCCGACGCGGACAACTTCCTCCGCGTGCGGGCGGCGGGACGTTCCGGGACGAAGGCGCTGCACGTCCTCACCTCGGAGCGCCCCTGGGGCCCGGGCTTTCGGGTCATCGTGCCGCTGACGCTCGAAGGCGCGGACCGCACGGTGATGGCGGACCTCGGCTACATCCCGGCGGAGCGGAAGGGCGAAGGGATCGGCCAGGACACGCCCGCTACGGTGACCGGCGCGCTCTTCTGGCCGCGGGACGAGGACTCATTCGCGCCCACGCCCGACCGCGAGGAGAACATCTGGTTCGCTCGCCATCCGGGCGAGATGGCTGACGCGCTCGACGCCGAGCCGGTGCTGATCGTGGCCGACAGCCACGATCTCGGCGAATGGCCGAAACCGATGCGCCTCGGGGTCAATCTGCGCAACGACCATCTCGGCTACGCGATCACCTGGTTCTCGCTGGCGGCTATCTGGGCGGTGATGAGCGTGTTGCTCGCCCGGCGCGAGTACCGGCGCGCCCCGGCCGGCTGAAGGCCCGCCATTGTTCCGCCTCGCTCGCTGGGATAATTGCGGGAGAGGCACAGGAGGCCCGAGACTCTCATGCGCTATGTCAGCACCCGCGGCCGCGCGTCGGCGCTCTCCTTCGAGGAGGCGATGCTCTCGGGCCTCGCGCGCGACGGCGGTCTCTATGTGCCCGAGGCGGTGCCCGCGCTTGAACCCGGCGGGGTCGCCGCGTTCGCCGGCCTCCCGTACGAGGAGGCCGCCTTTCGCGTCATGCGGCCCTTCCTCGGCGACTGCTTCACCGAGGAGGAGTTCCGCGCCATCCTTGCACGCGCCTATGCCGGGTTCCGCCACCCTGCGCGCTGCCCGCTGATCCAGATCGGGTCGAACGACTGGGTGCTCGAGCTGCACCATGGACCGACGCTCGCCTTCAAAGACGTGGCGATGCAGCTCATCGGCCAGATGTTCGAGGCGGTGCTGAAGCGCCGCGGCGAACGGCTGACGATCGTCGGCGCCACTTCCGGCGACACCGGCTCGGCGGCGATCGAGGCGTTCCGCGGGCTCGACGCGGTGGACGTCTTCATCCTCTTCCCCGAGGGTCGCGTTTCCGAGGTGCAGCGCCGCCAGATGACCACACCGGCCGAGCCGAACGTCCACGCCCTCGCCGTCGAGGGCGACTTCGACGACTGCCAGGCGCTGGTCAAGGCCATGTTCAACGACCTGCGGTTCCGCGACGAGGCTGGGCTCGCGGCGGTCAACTCGATCAACTGGGCGCGCGTGCTTGCGCAGACGGTTTACTACTTCACCGCCGCCGTCTCGCTCGGCGCCCCGGCGCGGGCGGTCTCCTTCGCCGTGCCGACGGGGAACTTCGGCGACATCTATGCCGGCCACGTCGCGCGGCGAATGGGGTTACCCATCGAGACCCTTGTCATCGCAACCAACGAGAACGACATCCTGCACCGCACGCTGGAGCAGGGCGAATACGCGCGTCAGGGCGTCGTCGCGACCATCGCGCCCTCGATGGACATCCAGGTTAGCTCCAACTTCGAGCGCCTGCTCCACGAGCTCTATGACGGCGACGGGGCCGCAGTGGCGCAGCTGATGGACGAGCTGGGGCAGGGCGGCCGCTTCGCCCTCAGCCAGGGGGCGCTGACGCGGCTCCGCGAGGGCTTCGCCTCCGCCCGCGTCGACAAGGCGGAGGCGGAGGCGACCATCGCCCGCGTGTTCGGCCAGACCGGGCAGGTGATCGACCCGCACACCGCCATCGGCGTGGCCGCGGCCGAGGCCCGCCGGGGCGAGCGGGCCGTTCCGATGATCGCCCTCGGGACCGCCCACGCGGCGAAGTTTCCTGACGCGGTCGAGGCGGCCTGCGGCGTCCGCCCGGCGCTGCCGCCGCAGATGGCCGATCTGTTCGAGCGGCCCGAGCGCGCAACCACCGTCGCGAACGACCTCGCCGCGGTCGAGACGCTGATAAACGAACGGCGCCGCGGTGCGCCGAGAGAGGCAAAGAGACAGGCATGACCGTCGAGATCACCACCCTTTCCA
This sequence comes from Pseudomonadota bacterium, assembly GCA_041641715.1. Lineage (GTDB taxonomy): Bacteria > Pseudomonadota > Alphaproteobacteria > Rhodobacterales > Rhodobacteraceae > Thermohalobaculum. The sequence continues at coordinate 1,410 of JBEPXW010000067.1, read as the reverse complement.
ACGGCTTCCGCGTCGTCACCGAGCACATGCCGGGCCGCGCCTCGGCCGCGCTCGGCGTCTGGGTCGACGCCGGCTCGCGCCACGAGGCCGAGGCCGAGAACGGCGTCGCGCACTTCCTCGAGCACATGGCCTTCAAGGGGACGGAGCGGCGCACCGCCCTCGACATCGCCGAGCAGATCGAGGACGTCGGCGGCCACCTCAACGCCTACACGTCGCGCGAGCGCACCGCCTACTATGCCCGCGTCCTCTCCGAGGACGTGCCGCTGGCCATGGACCTGCTTTCGGACATCCTGCGCGACCCCCGCTTCGCCGAGGCGGACATCGAGACCGAGCGCGGCGTCATCCTGCAGGAGATCGGCCAGGCGCTCGACACCCCCGACGACATCGTCTTCGACTGGCTGCAGGAGGTCGCCTTCCCCGACCAGCCGATCGGCCGCAACATCCTCGGCGCGCCGGAGCGCGTACGCGGCTTCACGCGGGGCGACCTCACCGGATTCACCGGGCGCCACTACGCCCCCGGCGCGATGATCCTCGCCGCCGCCGGCGACGTGGATCACGCCGAGATCGTCCGCCTCGCCGAGCGGCTTTTCGGCGACCTGCCCGCCGCCGAGGCCGTCCAGCCGGCACCCGCCGTCTTCGCGGGCGGCGAGCGCCGTGTCGCCAAGCCGCTCGAGCAGGCGCACATGACCATGGCTCTCGCCGGCCCCGCTTTCGCCGAGGACGACTACCATGCCGCGATCATCCTCTCGGTGATCCTCGGCGGCGGCATGTCGTCGAGGCTGTTTCAGGAGGCGCGCGAGCGGCGCGGTCTGTGCTATACCATATTCGCCCAGTACGGCGCCTGGTCGGACTCGGGCCTCATGACGATCTACGCGGGCACGGGAGGGGAGCAGCTGGCCGAGCTTGTCGACCTGACGGCGGAAGAGCTGAGCCGCGTCGCGCAGGCCGTGGACCCGGCCGAGCTCGCCCGCGCCCGCGCCCAGACCCGCGCCGGCCTCTTGATGGGGCTCGAGAGCGCCTCCGCGCGGGCCGAGCGGCTGGCGTCGCTTCTCTCCGTCCTCGGCCGGGTTCCCACGGTCGACGAGACCGTCGAGAAGGTCGACGCGGTGGACGCCGATGCGCTCCGCCGCGTGGCGGCGCGGATGCTGGCGGCGCCCCCGGCGATGGTGCTCTACGGTCCAGTCGAGAAGGCGCGGCCCTTCGCGGCCGTGACCGCCCGGCTTGTGGCCTGAGCCGATGTTCATCCGGCGCCGGAGCCGCACGGTCGTGGAGCTCCAGACCGACCGCCTGGTCATGCGCCCGCCGGAGATGCGGGACTTCGAGTCCTGGGCGAAGCTGCGGCGCGAAAGCCGCGACTTCCTGGCGCCGTGGGAGCCGGAGTGGTCGCGCGACCACCTGACCAGCCGCTCG
>JBEPXW010000066.1:0-7357 GCA_041641715.1 Pseudomonadota bacterium | reverse complement strand
ATGGCTTCCCGCCGCTCGACGTCGTCTGCGTCTGAGGGCGCGCCGGCTCGGGCGCGCCGGTTCGGACGCGCCGGTTCGGACGCTCGGGGCGCTTCCCGGCCCCGCCGCGCGGCATGATGGCATCCGCGCCGGAAATGCCCTAGGTGCACCGGGATGATCGAGGGGCTCCCGCTTCCGGCCGTCTTCGCGGTCTTCGCCGTCGCGGCGCTCGTCGTCGCGGGCGGCGGCGTGCGAATGACGGCGCTGGCCGACCGGCTGGCCGACCGCACCGGGCTCGGCGAGGCGCTGATGGGCGGGCTCCTCCTCGGCATGAGCACCTCGCTCTCGGGCACGGTGGTCTCGGTCACCTCGGCCGTCGATGGCCACGCCTCGCTTGCCTTCGCCAACGGGGTGGGCGGCATCGCCGCGCAGACCGCCTTCCTCGCCATCGCCGACCTGACCTACCGCCGCGCGAACCTCGAGCACGCCTCGGCCGACGCGGCGAGCCTGTTCCAGGCCGCGCTGCTCGTCCTGATGATGAGCGTGCCGCTGATCGCCTTCGTCACGCCCGAGGTGACGCTCCTCGGCCTCCACCCCGCCTCGGTGGTGCTGGTCGGCGTCTACATCGCCGGCGTCCAGACCATGCGCCGCGTGCGCGAGACGCCGATGTGGCGCCCGACGCTCACCCGCGAGACCCGCCACGATGTGCCCGAGGAGGAGACCGGCCGGCGGCGCAGCGGCCTTGCCCTCGGCCTGGAGTTCGCCGCGCTCGCCGCCGCGCTCGGTCTCGCCGGCTGGGCGATCGCCCAGAGCGGCCAGCGCATCTCCGACGCCCTCGGCATCTCCGAGACCGCCGTCGGCGCGCTGATGACGGCGGTGGTCACCTCGCTGCCCGAGCTGGTCACCACGCTCGCCGCGGTGCGCCGGGGCGCGGCGCAGCTCGCGCTCGGCGGCATCATCGGGGGCAACTGCTTCGACATGCTGTTCCTCTCGCTCTCGGACGCCGGCTTCCGGCAGGGCTCGCTCTACCACGCGGTGGGGCCGAACGATCTCTTCTGGCTTTGCGTTGGGCTCACCATGACGGCGGTATTGCTCATCGGGCTGATCGTGCGCGAGCGGCGCGGCATCGGCGGCATCGGCTTCGAGAGCGCCTGGATCCTGGCGATCTACGCCGGCGCCGTCGCGCTGCAGGGGGCGATGGGATGACGACGGCGGACGAGAAGGATCGGTCCGAGGGGCGCGAGGACGGCGCTCTCACGGTCAGCGAGGTGTTCGCGCGGGCGGTCGAGGCCGCCGAGGGGCCGACCGTCTCGGTGGGCGCGATCCTGCGGTCGTTCGGCGCGCGCGCCTACGGGCCGCTCCTCTTCGTCGTGGGCGTCATCATGGTCTCGCCCGTCGGCGCAATTCCCGGCGCGCCGGCGGTCTGCGTGCTCCTGGTGATGCTCCTGATGGGGCAGTCGGTGGTGCGGCGGGGGCCGCCATGGATCCCGCGGCGGCTTGCCCGTGTCGAGATCGACTCCGGCCGCCTCCGCCACGCCCTCGAGAAGACCCTGCCCTGGTTCCACCGCATCGAGCGCGTGGTCCGGCCGCGGCTGACGGGGCTGGTGCGCCCGCCGCTCACCCACCTCTGGGCGCTGGCCTGTATCCTGATCGCGCTGACCATGCTGCCGCTCGGCTTCGTGCCCTTCGGCGCGGCGGTGCCGGCGCTGGCGCTCGCCATCATCGGCCTCGGGCTGATGAGCCTGGACGGGGTGCTCGTGCTGGCCGGCGTCGCCGTCTCGGGCGCGGCCTTCTGGCTCGGCCTCGCGACGCTCGACGCCGCGACGTGAGGCGGGGGGACGTAAGGCGGGGGCGCGCCGCGCGGACGCGCCCCCGCGATTTTCAGGCGGCGTTCAGCGCGTCTTCGGCTCGTCAATCAGCGCCTTGACCACCGCGTAGCAGGCGAGCAGCAGCACGATCGCGAACGGGAACCCGGTCGAGACCGCCGCCGCCTGCAGGGCCGAGATGCCGCCGCCGAGCAGCAGCGCAATCGCCACCAGCCCCTCGAAGGTGCACCAGAAGATGCGCTGGCTGACCGGCGCGTCGACCTTGCCGCCGGCCGTGATCGTGTCGATCACCAGCGAGCCGGAGTCGGACGAGGTGACGAAGAACACGATCACCAGCACGATGCCGACGAAGGAGGTGATCGCCGTCAGCGGCAGGTTCTCGAGCATGACGAAAAGCTTGAGCTCGAGCGCCGCGTCGGCCACAGCCGCGATCCCGGCGTCCACCTGCGTGATGGCGTTGCCGCCGAAGGACGTCATCCAGAGCACCGAGACCAGCGAGGGCACGATCAGCACGGCCGTGAGGAACTCGCGCACCGTGCGGCCGCGGCTGACCCGGGCGATGAACATGCCGACGAAGGGCGACCACGAAATCCACCAGGCCCAGTAGAACGAGGTCCAGCCCTGGCTGAAGTTGGCGTCGTCGCGCCCGAACGGCATGGAGAGCGCCGGCAGGTACTCGGCATAGGCCCACAGGTTCTGGAAGAACCCGCTGATGATCGCGACCGTCGGCCCGAACAGGATGACGAAGAGGAGCAGGATCCCCGCCAGCGTCATGTTGATCTCGGAGAGGCGCTTGACGCCCGCGTCGAGGCCCGCGACCACCGAGACCAGCGCCACCATCGTGATGGCGATGATCAGCAGCACCTTGGTGTTGTCATCGGTGCCGGTGCCGAACAGGTAGTTCAGCCCGGCGGCCGACTGCTCCGCCCCGAGGCCGAGCGAGGTGGCGAGCCCGAAGAGCGTCGCGAACACCGCCAGCGTGTCGATGATGTGCCCGGTCCAGCCCCAGACCTTCTCGCCGAAGATCGGGTAGAGGATCGAGCGCACGGTCAGCGGCAGGCCCTTGTTGTAGCAGAACAGCGCCAGCGAGAGCGCCACCACGCCGTAGATCGCCCAGGGGTGCAGGCCCCAGTGGAAGATCGTCGCCGCCATGCCGAGGCGCCGCGCCTCCTCCGGGTTGCCGGCCGCGCCCGCGAGCGGCGCCCAGCTGTCGGGCGAGCCCGCGCCCTCGGCCACCGAGGACGAGTAGTGCGAGATCGGCTCGGAGACGCCGTAGAACATCAGCCCGATGCCCATGCCGGCGGCGAACAGCATCGAGAACCAGCCGGCATAGGAGTAGTCCGGCGTCGCGCCGGTGCCGCCGAGCCTGACCTTGCCGAGCGGCGAGACGATAAGCCCCACGCAGACGACGACGAAGACGTTGCCGGCGAGCAGGAAGAACCAGTCGAGCGTTGCCGTGAGCCAGGCGCGCAGGCCCTCGAAGATCGCCTCGGCCTGGTCCGCGAGCCCGATCGTCACCACGACGAAGGCGACAATGACCGCGCCGGAGATGATGAAGACCGGGTTGTGGAAGTCGATCGGGATGAACCAGATCTTCGTGGTGATGTTGTCCTGGCCGACCTCGTAGCCGGTGTCGATCTGGGCGACCTCGCCTTCCGGGGTCGGGATCCCCTCAGGGGTTTCAGGCGGCGGGCTTCCCCCTTGCGAGTCAGACATGGCTGTTCCCCTCTGTTTGTGCTCGTTTTCCCCTGTCCGCGGGCGCGGCCGCGCCCGTGGATACCGACCGGCCTCAGCGCACGACGAAGACCGAGGCGTCGGCGTGCTCGGCCACCTTGCCGCCGTTGGACGGCCAGACATAGTCGAGCACGTTCGGCGCGTGCGAGGCCATCACCACGAGGTCCGAGCCCGTCTCGCCGACCGCCTTCAGGAGCGCGTCGTCGACATCCACGGTCGGGTCGTGGCTGACGATGGACTTCGAGGTGGCCTGGTGGCCGTGCTTCTTCGCCTCGTCCTGGGCGAAGGCCTCGAGCTTCTGGGCGAACTCCTGCGGGTTGTGCGCCACCGAGCTCGCCAGCGCCGCCGTGACGCCGACATAGCAGACGGGGATCTGATAGTGCTTCGCGAGATCCGCGGCCGTCTTCAGCGCCTTGTCGAGATCACCCTTGTGAGCGAGATCGACGGGCACCATGATTTTGCTGTACACGGGTCTCCTCCCTTCTTTCGGCACCGGCCACCGCGGCACGGAGGCCGCGCGGCGCGGCCGGGTTCGGCGTATCCGGCAGGATGAGCGCGGTGCGTCTGGCCGTTTCCCCTCATCATACCGTTCGGACGGTTTCTATTCTGGCACAACGCATCGGTCGAGGTCGAGGGACGCGCCTGTTTGCGACATTTTGTGTCGCAAACAGACCATCGGCCCGGCGTGACCGGCAATGCAAAGGACGCTTGCCTTCGGCCGGCGCGCGGGTAAACCTGCGCTGCCATGGCCCCGCGAGACAATCCGAACAGCGCCCCCCAGCTCGGATACCACGCGCTCAAGGAGTGCTTCCGCCGCCTCTCGGCGGGGCGCCCGGAGCCGCGGAGCGAGCTCGACCACGGCAACGCCTTCACGCTGCTGATCGCCGTCGTGCTCTCGGCCCAGGCGACCGACAAGGGGGTGAACAAGGCGACCAAGGGGCTCTTCGCCGCCGCCGACACGCCGGAGCGGATGCTCGCCCTCGGCGAGGAGGGCGTGGTCGGGCACATCCGCACCATAGGCCTCTTCCGCAACAAGGCGAAGAACGTGCTGAAGATCAGCCGCATCCTGATCGAGGAGTACGGCGGCGAGGTGCCGTCGTCGCGCTCGGCGCTGGAGTCGCTCCCCGGCGTCGGGCGCAAGACCGCGAACGTGGTGCTGAACGTCTGGTGGCGCCATCCGGCGCACGCGGTGGACACGCACATCTTCCGCGTCGCCAACCGCACCGGCATCGCGCCGGGCCGCGACACCGTGGCGGTCGAGCGCGCCATCGACGACAACGTTCCCGTGGAGTACGCCGTCGGCGCGCATCACTGGCTGATCCTGCACGGGCGCTACGTTTGCGTGGCGCGCAAGCCGAAATGCCCCGACTGCCCGATCAGCGACATCTGCCTCTACCCGGACAAGACCGCCTAGCGGCTGCGCGACCGGGCGCAGGCACGCCCGTAAAATTTTTTTCTTGTGAATCAGCCTCTTGACCCCCTTCGCACGCGTGCGAAGGCGTGCACGGCCGCCTCATAGCCCGCCGCGGGGGCGGATCACCAGCCGCGAGGTCGGCCGCCAGCGCGCGAGGATCCATTCGAGGTCGGGCCGGTCGAAGGCGACGCAGCCCGCGGTGGGCCGGCGGGGCCCGCGCCAGAGATGGACGAAGATGGCGCTGCCCGCGCCCGGCACCACCGGGGCAGCGTTGTGGTCCGTGACGGCGCAGAGGTCGTAGAGCGGGTCGCCGCGCGCCATGCGGTCGGCCGGGAACCCGTGCGGGTGGCGGATGGGCCGGTTGTAGGCGGGGTCCGCCGGATCCTCCGCCCAGCCCTGCCGGTGGTCGAGCGGCACGGCCGGCAGGATGGTCCGCGGCGGCGCCACGCGGGCGGCCCGCCAGTAGAGCCAGAGGAGCCGCCAGGTCCCGGCGGGCGTCGCCCCGTCGCCCTCGCGCTTCTCCGCTGCCGGCACGATGCCGCCGCGCCCGACCGAGCAGGGCAGGCGCCGGCCGAGAAAGCGCGCGCCCCAGGGGCCGACGAGAAGGTCCTCCGGGCGGCGGGCCGGCTCCACGGGGGCCTCAGAAAAGGTGCCCGCTCTTCGCCGCCTTGGTGGCGAGATAGGCCTCGTTGTGCGCGGTGCGCCCGACCTTCAACGGCACCCGCTCGGCCACCGCGACGCCCCAGTGCTCCATCATGCGGATCTTGGCGGGGTTGTTGGTCATCAGCCGGACGGCGGAGAAGCCGAGCGCCTTGAGGATCTCGGCGCCGAGGCGGTAGTCGCGCTCGTCGTCCTCGAAACCGAGCCGGTGGTTCGCCTCGACCGTGTCGAAGCCCTGCTCCTGCAGCGCATAGGCCCGCATCTTGTTGGCGAGCCCGATGCCGCGCCCCTCCTGGTTCATGTAGAGGAGAATGCCGGCCCCCTCCTCGGCGATCTGCTCCATCGCCGCGGCGAGCTGGGGGCCGCAATCGCATTTCAGCGAGCCGAGCACGTCGCCGGTGAAGCAGGCCGAGTGCAGCCGCGCCAGCACGGGGGCGTGGCGCGAGGGGTGGCCGATCTCGATGGCGTAGTGCTCCTCGCCGCCGTCGGCGGGGCGGAAGACGTGGACGCGGCCCGCCTCGGCGAAACGGGTCGGCACCCGGGCGTGGGAGACGCGCTGCATGCGCGGCCCCCCCTCGGCGGCCTCGCGGACGAGCGCCTCGGTCAGCACGGTGAGCCCGCCCTCGGCCGCCAGCGCCTCGGCGGGGCCGGCCTCGCTCCATGTCGCGACTATGGCGGCGGGCAGCAGGCGGGACTGCTTGGCGAGACTGAGCGCCAGCGCGTGCAGGTCCCACGCCCCGCCCCGGCGCGTGGCGTAGGGCCCCTTGAGCGGCGTCTCGAGGTCGCGCGCCGGATCGGCGGTCGCGCGGACCCAGGCGGCGTCAGCGTCCGCCGGCACGACGATCCGGGCCAGCGCGCCGTCATAGGCCCGCGCGCTGAGCGTTTCGGCCCGGCGGAAGCTGGCATCGGCGTGTCCCAGGTCATTGAGGTCCAGATAGACTTTTCCGCTTTCGTTTTCCGCCCAGGCGATGCCTTTTTTATTGGCGATATCGGTGTGGATGCCGATGGATTCCCGGAGAATCTGCCAGGATTTCATCAGCTGACCGCGGTCGCGCTGGATCTGCCCGATCTGAAACAGGCTCCACGCCACGCCGTCGTGGTTGCGCAAGGGCCCGAACGTTTCCAGCGCCTTCCGGTTAAGATTCATGGCCTCGGCGTCATCCTGAGTCATAATGCGCCGGATGGCCGCTTCATTGAGGATGCACCAGGCCACGCGGTCTTTGATCTGATGGGTCTGAAAAATTTTTCGCGCCCGGATGAGACACTCCAGCGCCTCTTCAAACGGCAGCAGGTCTTGAAATATGAAACTGAATACGCCAACCTTCATGATGTTTACCCCCAGATTGTGTGGTGTGTGTCGGTCGTTCAGACTCTGCTGATCGTTCGTTGCCGGTGTGAACAGGCGCGGAGGGGGCGACGGCGATGACCGCCGAGATGCGGTTCGGCTAATTGCCAGTTGCGGGATTTGCCGCCTCGGCCAGCCTAATTATCCGGCAGGTGGTCGCGGAAGTCGCCTGCGAAAACCAGGGTGGCTGCAATGAGTTCGTCGAGAGCCGCGGCCATGTCGTCGACTGACTGACGGGTCGGAATGACCATCAATCGTCGTCGATCCGCGGCGGATCGCTCGAGGCGGACATGACCGTTCGCGGCAAGCTGGTCGATCGCACGCTTGACGGTCGAGCGCGCCATGCCGGTATCGGCAACGAGGGCCGTGATATCGGTCGCGCGGTTCTGGCCCGATGCC
>JBEPXW010000065.1:0-7366 GCA_041641715.1 Pseudomonadota bacterium | reverse complement strand
AGGCGCCGCCGTTGACGGTGAGCCTCTCGCGCGGAATTCCGATCTCGGCCATGGCGGCCATCGGGACGACGGCGAAGGCCTCGTTGACCTCCCAGAGGTCGATGTCGTCCACCTTCCAGCCGTGGCACTCCATCAGCTTGCGGATGGCCGGGACGGGCGCGGTGGTGAACCAGCCCGGCTCCTGCGCGTGGCTGGCGTGGCCGAGCACGCGGGCGCGGATCGCCAGGCCGCGCTTCTCGGCCTCGGACTCGCGCATCAGGATCAGGGCCGCCGCGCCGTCGCTGATCGATGACGAGTTTGCCGGCGTCACCGTGCCGTCCTTGCGAAAGGCGGGCTTGAGCTGCGGGATCTTGTCGGGGCGGGCCTTGCGCGGCTGCTCGTCCGTGTCGACCTCGAGCGTGCCGGTGCGGGTCTCGATGGTCACCGGGGCGACCTCGGCGTCGAAGGTGCCGTCCATCTGCGCTGTCAGCGCCGCCTCGAGCGAGGCGATGGCGTACTCGTCCTGCGCCTCGCGGGTGAACTGGTAGCGCTCGGCGCAATCCTCGGCGAAGGTGCCCATGAGGCGGCCCTTGTCGTAGGCGTCCTCGAGGCCGTCGAGGAACATGTGGTCCTTGACCTCTGTATGGCCGAGCCGGGCACCGGTGCGCATCTTGGGCAGCAAATAGGGCGCGTTGGTCATGCTCTCCATGCCACCCGCGACGACGATGTTGCCGTTGCCGGCGAGTAGCTGGTCGTGGGCGATCATCGCCGTCTTCATGCCCGAGCCGCACATCTTGTTGAGCGTCGTGCAGGGCACCTCCTTCGGCAATCCGGCGGCGAACGCGGCCTGGCGGGCGGGCGCCTGGCCCTGGCCCGCAGGCAGCACGTTGCCCATGAGGACCTCGCTGACCTCCCCGGCCTCGATGCCGGCGCGCTCCAGCGCGGCCTTGATGGCGACGGAGCCGAGCTGGCTGGCGGAGGCGCCGGTGAGCTCGCCCTGAAAACCGCCCATCGGGGTGCGGGCGGCGCCGACGATGACGATGGGATCGGGCATGGGGCTCTCCGTTCAGTGGCGCATGTTCGGCTGGCGTCAAGGTGGGGCCTCGCGGCAGCACTGGCAAGACTAGCGCCGCGCGCCCCGGCTGTAATGCAGGAAGTTGAAATCGGTGAGGGCCCGGTGGACCGGCCCCCAGGCCGAGGCGAAAGCCAGCCAGTCCAGACCCGCCGCCGCCGCGATCCGTCCGAGACTGCGCGTGCCGTCGATCCGGGCGATCAGGGGGGCTGCGCTACGGGGCATGTCCATGGAGAATGTCAGGCCGTCGGTCTTGACAGGGGTCGAGCCATTCCGGGCCAAGTGGCGGGAAAGGGCGTCGGGTGCAACACCGCGGAGATGGGGCACCGCCTCCGCGCTGGTTGGCTTCGCCTCGGCCGTCTCATGCTGACGTGCAGCGTAGAGGACGTGCGTCTTCAGGTTGCCGCAGAGCTGCTCGGCGAGCGCGGCGCGCCCGACCGGCGCGAGCGCCGCGACGCGCTCGGCGATCTCCGGGCTGTCCGGCAGGTAGCGGAGGGGGTCGTAGCGCGCGGGCTCGACGAAGGAGACGAGGCCGAGGCCGGCACGCTCGAGGGCCCCCACGAGTTCGGTCACGGAGTAGGGGCGATCGCGGGCGTGCAAGAGCAGGTCGTGGAGCCCCGCGTCCGAGGCGTGGTGGTCGCCGACGAGGTCGTTGCGGCGGAACCAGTTGGTCTCTGGCAGCGCCTCGACGATGGTGCGGGCGAGGCGCACCTTCTCCTCCGGCGGATCCTCGGCCAGCAGCCGCGCAAAGGCGGCCTGCATCGGGTAGACGCCCGTGCGGCCGTAGGGGGCGTAGACCATCAGCCCGATGCCGCCGCCCGGCGCCAGTGCCTCCGTGAGGGCGCGGAAGCCGGCGTCGGGGTCGGGCAGGTGATGCAGGACGCCACAGCAGTCGATGTAGTCGAACGGGCCGAGGCTGGGCGCCTCCATGAGATCGCCGCTCAGGAAACGGATCGAGGTCAGGCCGCGGACGGCGGCGCGGGCCTCGGCGACGGCACGGCTGGCGTCCGAGACATCGAGATAGGTGATCTCGGCCGGGCAGCCGATGTCGGCGAGCTTCTGCGCCAGCATGATGAGCCCGTCCCCGGTGCCGCCCCCGGCGACTAGCGCACGGAAGGGCCGCGACCAGTTGCGCCGGCCGGCGAAGAGGAAGTGGTCGATCTCCACCGGGTGCGAGGGCGAGCCCTCGATCAGGCGCTTCGCCTCGTCGGCGGGGTCGCGCTCCGGGTACGGATAGGCCTCGTACTGGCGTCTGACCGGGTCCATCGCCCTCGCCCCAGGGAAGCGGTTTCGAGATTCCGTCGTTTGCGACACACGGGAGTCCGTTTCTCGATAGCATCGGGTCCGGCAGCGGTTCCAGTGTGGTCGGCGCAATCGAGGGAGCGAGAGCCGATGCAGGACGAGCCGGGCCACCGCGCCCACGCGGTCGAGAACCGCAAGATCGACCCGACGCGCCGTGCCGGCCGGCGGCCCGACGGAACGCCGGACGACGACGACCGGGCCGAGATCGGGCCGACGGCGCTGGCTTTCGCGGAATGGGCGGCAGCGGGGCTCGAGCCGCCCGACCTGCCGGCGATGCGGGCGCACCGGCACGCCCGGCTGGTCGCGGCGCTGGGGCAGCGGGACTACGGCGGAGTGCTGATGTTCGACCCGCTGAACATCCGCTACGCGACCGACTCCACGAACATGCAGCTCTGGAACACGCATAATCCCTTCCGGGCAGTGCTCGTCTGCGCCGACGGGCACATGGTGTTGTGGGAATACAAGGGCACCGCGCTGGCCTTCCTGAGCGACTTCAACCCACTGGTGAGCGAGGTGCGTAAAGGCGCCTCGATGTTCTACTTCGCCACCGGCGACCGGGGCCACGGCGATGCGGCCGAGTTCGCGGGCCAGGTCGCCGACGTGATGCGGGCGCACGGCGGCGGCAACCGGCGGTTGGCGGTCGACAAGGTCATGGTGCACGGGTTGCGCGCGCTCGAGGCCGCGGGCTTCGAGGTCATGGACGGCGAGGAAGTCACCGAGAAAGCCCGCGCGGTGAAGGGCCCCGACGAAATCAGGGCCATGCGCTGCGCCATGTTCGCCTGCGAGATGTCCGTCGCCGCGATGGAGAAGGAAATGCGACCCGGGATCACGGAGGACGATCTCTGGGCCGTGCTCCACGCCGAGAACATCCGCCGCGGCGGCGAGTGGATCGAGACGCGGCTCCTGGCCTCCGGGCCGCGCACCAACCCGTGGTTCCAGGAGTGCGGCCCGCGCGTCATCCGGAACGACGAGATCGTCGCCTTCGACACGGACCTGATCGGCTGCTACGGCATGTGCTCGGACATCAGCCGGACATGGTGGTGCGGCGACGGCGAGCCGAGTGTGGAGATGAAGCGCCTCTACCGCGTCGCCCACGAGCACATCATGGAGAATATGGCGCTGCTGAGGCCCGGCGCCAGCCTGCGCGACATCACCTTCGGCGGCCATCACCTGACGCCCGAGTTCGTCGGCCAGCGCTACAGCTGCAAGATGCACGGGGTGGGGCTCTGCGACGAATGGCCCTCGGTCAGGTACCCGGAGGACTGGCGCGAGGGGGCGTTCGACTACCAGCTCGAGCCCGGCATGGTGCTCTGCGTCGAGGCGCTGATCGCGACGAAGGGCGGCGGGTTCTCGATCAAGCTCGAGGACCAGGTGCTGGTCACCGAGACCGGCCACGAGAACCTCACGCGGTATCCGTTCGACGCGCGGCTGCTCGGCTAGATTCGGCGGCGGATTCCAACGCCCGGCCAGGTTCCGGCACCCGTCCGACCGGGCGTCCAAATTTGGACGCATATCTAACGGATTGGAATCGTTATAGTTCCGGTTTGGACGTCATTCATGGTTTAGGCAGACGACACCGTGAGGGCCGTCGGGCTTGGAGCGGGCGCACACGCCGCTAGGTGATGCGGGGTGGTCACGCGTGGAGGTGGCGATGAAGACCGAGAAGCTGGAATTCCCCGGGCACGACGGCGACACGCTGGCCGCGCGGCTCGACCTGCCCGACGGCGAACCGAAGGCGGTGGCTCTGTTCGCGCACTGCTTCACCTGTGGCAAGGACATCGCCGCGGCGCGGCGCGTCTCGGGGCAGCTCGCCGCGCTCGGGATCGCGGTGCTGCGGTTCGACTTCACCGGGCTCGGGCACAGCGAGGGGGAGTTCGCGAACACGCATTTCTCTTCGAACGTCACCGACCTGGTGGCCGCTGCCCGGCATCTCTCCGGGCGGCGCATGGCGCCGTCGCTCCTGATCGGGCACAGCCTCGGCGGCGCGGCGGTGCTGGCGGCGGCCGACGACATTCCCTCGGCGAAGGCAGTGGCGACCATCAATGCGCCGGCGGACCCGGAACACGTGCTCAAGAACTTCCATTGCCGGCTCGACGATATCCGCGAGAAGGGCGCGGCCGAGGTGCGGCTGGGCGGGCGCAGCTTCACCATCCGCAACCGGTTCGTCGAAGACGTCGAGGCCACGAAGCTGAAGGCGCGGATCGGGACGCTGGGGCGCGCGCTCCTTGTCCTGCACGCGCCGCTCGACGAGATCGTCGGGATCGGGAACGCCACCGAGATATTTCTCGCGGCCAAGCACCCGAAAAGCTTCGTGACGCTCGACGACGCCGATCATCTTCTGAGCCGCCCCGCGGACGCGGAGTATGCGGCTGAGGTGATCGCGGCATGGGCGCGGCGCTATCTCGGCCTCCGCGACGAGCCCGCGCCGAAGGGCGCGCCGGAGGGCGTGGTGCGCGTCGCCGAAGCCAGCCCGGACGGCTTCCTGCAGGACGTCATGGCGGGCCCGAAGCACCATCTGAAGGCGGACGAGCCCGAGGATTTCGGCGGCACCGATCTGGGGCCGAGCCCCTACCAGTTCGTCTCGGCCGGGCTCGGGGCCTGCACCTCGATGACGATCCGGATGTATGCGCGGCGGAAGAAATGGCCGCTGGACGGCGTCTCGGTCGACGTCAGCCACGACAAGGTCCACGCCGAGGACTGCGAGGATTGCGAGGACAAGGGCGCGAAGATCGACGTCTTCCGCCGGGTCATCCGGCTCGAGGGCGATCTGGACGCGGAGCAGCGGGCGAAGCTGAAGGAGATCGCGGGGAAGTGCCCGGTGCACCGCACGCTCGAGGGCACGATCCGGGTCGAAACCGAGCTGGCGGATGAGTGACCGGACGGCGCCGATGGAAACCCAAAACCTAGCCAATCGGGCGCCATGTCAGACCAGATATTGCGCCCGACCGGCCTTGCCTGCTTTAATTGGCGCATCGAGCAGACACGATTCGGGACAACAGAGCACATGAGTGCCAGCGACCTCTTCACGCAGAGCGCCGCCGAGAACGCCTACAGTGCCGCCACGATCGAGGTCCTCGAGGGGCTGGAGCCGGTGCGCCGGAGGCCCGGCATGTATGTGGGCGGGACGGACGAGCGGGCGCTGCACCACCTCGTCGCCGAGGTCATCGACAACGCCATGGACGAGGCGGTGGCCGGCCACGCCAACCGGATCGAGGTGGAGCTTCACTCGGACGGCTCGGTGGCGGTGACGGACAACGGGCGGGGCATCCCCGTAGACCCGCACCCGCGCTTTCCGAAGAAGTCGGCGCTCGAGGTCATCATGACCACGCTGCACTCGGGCGGGAAATTCTCGGACAAGGCCTACCAGACCAGCGGAGGCCTGCACGGGGTGGGCGTCTCGGTGGTGAACGCGCTGGCGGACTACATGCGGGTCGAGGTGGCCCGCGGCAAGCAGCTCTGGGCGCAGGAGTTCTCGCGCGGGCAGCCGGTGACGAAGCTCGAGAACCTCGGGCAGACGCCGAACCGGCGCGGCACCATGGTCAGGTTCCGGCCGGATAGCCAGATCTTCGGCTCGCGCGTGGCCTTCCGCCCGGCGCGGCTCCACAAGATGGCGCGGTCGAAGGCTTATCTCTTCCGCGGCGTCGAGATCCGCTGGCGCTGCGCGCCGGAGCTGCTGGCCGAGGGCGACGAGACGCCGGCGGAGGACACGTTCCACTTCCCCGGCGGGCTCGAGGACTTCCTGCTCCACGCCCTCGACGGCCACGAGTTCTTCGGCGAGCGGCCCTTCGCCGGACGGGTGGATTTCAGCAGCAACAAGGGCTCGGTGGAGTGGGCGCTGACCTGGACGCCGGGGCGCGACGCGCTGATCTCGTCCTACTGCAACACGATCCCGACACCCCAGGGCGGCACGCACGAGGCCGGGTTCTGGTCGGCCGTGACGCGTGGGCTCAGGGCGCACGGCGAGCGGGTTGGCAACCGCCGCGCCGCCAACATCACGCGGGACGACGTGATGGGGACGGCCGCCGCGATGATCTCGGTCTTCATCCGCGAGCCCGAGTTCGTCGGCCAGACCAAGGACCGGCTGGCGACGACCGAGGCGCAGAAGCTGGTGGAGAACGCGGTGCGCGACCGCGTCGACCACTGGCTCGCGGGCGACCCGAAGCTCGCCTCGGCCATCCTCGACTATGTCGTCGAGCGCGCCGAGGAGCGGATGCGCCGCCGCGCCGAGAAGGAGACCGAGCGCAAGACCGCCACCAGGAAGCTGCGCCTTCCGGGCAAGCTGGCGGACTGCTCGGCGGCGACCAAGGAGGGCTCGGAGATCTTCCTCGTCGAGGGCGACTCGGCGGGCGGCTCGGCGAAGCAGGCGCGCGACCGGAAGTTCCAGGCGGTGCTGCCCTTGCGCGGCAAGATCCTGAACGTGCTCGGGGCCTCTGGGAGCAAGCTGGGCCAGAACCAGGAGCTGACGGACCTCTGCCAGGCGCTCGGCACGGGCCTCGGCGCGAAATACGCGGGCGAGGACCTGCGCTACGACCGGGTCATCATCATGACGGATGCCGACGTGGACGGGGCGCACATCGCGTCGCTCCTCATGACCTTCTTCTTTGCCCACATGCGGCCACTGATCGAGGCGGGGCACCTCTACCTCGCCGTGCCGCCGCTCTACCGGCTGACGCAAGGGGCGGTCTCGGCCTGGGCGCGGGACGAGGCGGAGAAGGAGCGGCTGCTGGCCGAGGGCCTCGGCGGCAAGGGAAAGGTCGAGGTCAGCCGCTTCAAGGGCCTCGGCGAGATGATGCCGAAGCAGCTCCGCGAGACCACCATGGACCCGGCGACGCGGACGCTGATCCGGGTGAGCCTCGCCGAGGACGAGCCGGGCGAGACCGACAGCCTCGTGGAGCGGCTGATGGGCAAGAAGGCCGAGCTTCGCTTCCGCTATATCCAGGAGAACGCGCGCTTCGCGGAGGACCTGGACCTCTGAGGCGCGGCGGGCCGTTCCGGGCGCCCGGCAACCTTCGC
>JBEPXW010000064.1:0-7496 GCA_041641715.1 Pseudomonadota bacterium | reverse complement strand
GCCCGAGCACTACCCGGCGCCCCGCGCCCTCATCCATCTCTGGGAGGAGCACGGCGGCGACCGCGACGCCATGCTGAAGGCCGAGCGCGCCTCCTTCACCGAGCTCCTCGTCGGCGACACGGCCCAGGCGCTCTTTCGCGTCTTCGACCTGCGCGGCCGGCTCCGTCAATATGGCAAGGGCACCGACCACGGCATCGCCCATGTCCACGTCATCGGCGCCGGCACCATGGGCGGCGAGATCGCCGCCTGGTGCGCGCTCCGCGGCTTCCGCGTCACCTTCTCGGATCCGGATATGAACGCTCTCGGAAAGGCTTACGGCGCGGCCTGCAAGCTCTACGACAAGGAAATCCCCGCCGGGCCGGAGCGCCTCGCCGCACGCGACCGGCTGACCTGGGACCCGAGGGGCCACGGCGCCGCCCGCGCCGACCTCGTGATCGAGGCTGCCCCCGAGAAGGCGGGCCTCAAGCGCGAGATCTACGCGGATCTCGAGCCGCGGATGAAGGACGGCGCGATCCTCGCCACCAACACCTCCAGCCTGCCGCTGAAGGAGCTGGCGGAAAACCTTGAGCGACCGCAGAACTTCGTCGCGCTCCACTTCTTCAACCCGGTCTCGAAGATGCCCCTCGTCGAGGTCGCCCGCCACGACGCGACCGGGGAGGACCCCTTCACCCGCGCCCTCGCCTTCACCAGCGCCCTCGGCAAGCTCCCCGCGGCCGTCGCGGCAGCGCCCGGCTTCCTCGTCAACCGCGTCCTCATGCCGTATCTCCTCGAGGCGCTGGCGCTCGTCGACGAGGGCGTGGCGAAGGAAACGATCGACGAGGCGGCGGAGGCCTTCGGCATGCCCATGGGGCCGATCGAGCTCGCCGACCAGGTGGGCCTCGACATCTGCCTCGAGGTCGCCCGCGCCCTCGGCAAGGCCGCCGGCGAGGACGCGCCCGAGATCTCGCCGAGAAGGTGGAGAAGGGCGAGCTCGGCCGAAAGTCCGGCCGCGGCCTCTACGCCTACAAGGACGGCAAGCCGCGGAAGGAGCGCCCCTCGCGCGAGACCGACCCGGAGGTCACGGACCGGCTCATCCTGCCCATGCTGAACGCGACCGTCGCCTGCCTGCGCGAGGGCGTGGTCGAGGACGCCGACGTTGCCGACGCCGGCCTCATCTTCGGCGCCGGCTTCGCCCCGTTCCGCGGCGGCCCGCTCGCCTATGCGCGCGCCCGCGGGGTCGGCCACGTGGTCTCCCGGCTCGAGGAGCTGGCGCAGAAGCACGGGCCGCGCTTCGCGCCCGACGAAGGCTGGCGGAGCCTCGACGGCACATGAGCGGCAATTCAAAGGCTTATGAATCCAAAAGAGATTTCCGCAAGACGCCCGAGCCGCGCGGCGGGCGCCGCAATCCGGGCACGCGCCCCGTCTTCGTGATCCAGAAGCACGACGCATCGACGCTGCACTACGACCTCAGGCTGGAGGTCGACGGCGCGCTCAAGTCCTGGGCGGTGCCCAAGGGCCCCTCGACGGACCCGCGCGAGAAGCGCCTCGCCATCGCCACGGAGGACCACCCGCTCGACTACGCCGACTTCGAGGGCGTGATCCCGGAGGGCGAGTACGGCGCCGGCATCGTGCTGATCTGGGACCGCGGCCCCTACGAGAACATCACCGAGAAGGACGGCAAGATCATGCCGGCCGCCAAGGCATTGGAGAAAGGGCATTTCCTTTTCCGTCTCGAGGGCGAGAAGCTGACGGGCGGCTACGCTCTGCAACGCCTCGAGGACGACCAGTGGCTGCTGGTCAAGATGAAGGGAGAGGGCGCCGACGCCCGCCGCAACCCGGTCTCGACCGAGCCCGACTCCGTCGCCTCCGGCCGGAGCCTCGACGAGATCGCGGCGGAGGGCGAGGGGTGAGCGAGCGGATCGAGATCGCCGGCCGCGCCTTCGACCTCAGCCACCCGGACAAGGTCCTGTTTCCCGCCACCGGCGCCACCAAGTATGACCTCGTCGACCACTACGCCCGCGTCGCCGAGGTCGCCCTGCCCCATTGGCGCGGCCGCCCGGTCAGCATGGAGCGCTACCCGGACGGCGTCGAGGCGGAGGGCTTCTTCCAGAAGAACGCGCCCGACTATTTTCCGCGCTGGATCAAGCGCTTCGAGCTGCCGAAGGAGGGCGGCACCGTGGATCACGTGGTCGCGGACGACGCCGCGACCATGGCCTACCTGGCCGCGCAGGGCTGCATCACGCCGCATCTCGGGCTCTCGCGCGTCGACCGGCCGGAGCACCCGGACCGGCTGATCCTCGACCTCGACCCCTCGGACGACGACTTCGCCAAGGTGCGCGAGGGGGCGCGGCGGGCGAAGCGCCTGCTCGACCGGATCGGGGCGCCGGCCTTCGTCCAGACGACCGGCTCGCGCGGCTTTCACGTGGTCGTGCCGCTCGACCGCAGCGCGGATTTCGAGGCGGCGCGGGCGCTCGCCCACGGGCTCGCCGGGCGGCTCGCGGAGGATGCGCCGGACCTGCTAACCATTGAGCAGCGCAAGGAAAAACGCGGGGACCGTGTGTTCGTGGACTGGCTCCGCAACGCCTACGGCCAGACCGCGGTGGCGCCTTACGCCGTCCGCGCGCGGGCGCAGGCCCCGGTCGCCACGCCGCTCGACTGGGACGAGGCGCTGGGCGGCACGGGCCCGCAGGACTACACCCTGGCGAACATCTTCCGCCGGCTCGGCCAGAAGGCGGATCCTTGGCGCGGGATTGCCCGGCACGGGATCGCCGTCGCGACCCTCCGGGAGCGCCTCGAGGCGGCGGCGAAATCTTGCGAATGAGTTAACAATTCGGCGCGCGGCGAGGCCAACTCTTATATAAGAGTTATAAGAGTTGCTCGCGTATTAACCTTATTCGAAAACCAGTTCTTCATCTCCGAGCGGCTCGAAGGCGGGCGCCACGAAGTCCTCGCTCGCCTCCTCCAGCGTCGCCGGGTTCCACTTCGGATCGTTGTCCCGGTCGACGAGGACCGCCCGGACCCCCTCGTAGAAATCCGGGTGCGTCATGCAGTACCGCGCCAGCCGGTACTCGAGGCGCATGCAGTCCTCGAATTCCATCCCGCCGCCCAGCCTGACCTGCCGGTTGGCGATGCGCGTGCTGGTGGGCGACTTGGAGAGGATCGTCTCGCGCTGGCGGTTGGCCCAGTCGCTGCCCGCGTTCTCGAGCGCCTCGAGGATCATCTCGAGGTTCCCGAACGAGAACAGGAAGTGGATGAACTCGCCGTGGGGCAGGACACCCTCGACGTTCCAGCGCAGCCCGGCGCGCGCGAGCGCCGCCTGCCAGTCGTCGCCCGCCCCGGCCCAGTCGAGCCCGTCGGCCAGGAAATCGACCAGCCCGTCGAGCCGCCCCGACTCGAGGATGCAGTCGCAAACCCCCGCCATGACGGCCTCTTCGCCCTTCAGCCGGCTGCCCGTCAGCGCCAGCCACATGCCGGTGCTGCCCGGCAGGCGCGGCAGGAAATAGGTGCCGCCCACGTCCGGGAAGAGCCCGATCCCCGTCTCCGGCATGGCGACGACGGTCCGCTCCGTCGCCACCCTGAGACGCCCGTGGATCGAGACGCCGACGCCCCCGCCCATGACGATCCCGTCCATGAGCGCGATGTAGGGCTTCGGGAACCGCTTGATCTTCGTGTTCATGCGGTACTCGTCGGCGAAGAACCTGAAGTTCGCCCGCCCCCGCTCGCCCCCCGGCTTGCCGGCGTCATAGAGCGCCCGCGTGTCGCCGCCGGCGCAGAAGGCGCGGTCGCCGGTGCCGCGGATCACCACCGCGTGCACGGCCGGGTCCGTTGCCCAGGCGTCGAGCTGGCGCTCGAGCGCGAGCACCATGTCGTGCGTCAGCGCGTTCAGCGCCTTCGAGCGGTCGAGCGTGATCAGCCCGATCTGCCCCTGAACCTCGAACCGGATGTCGGCCATGCCACTTGCCCCGTGGGGTGCTCCGTGCGAATTTCCGGCCCCAAGGTACGAGGAACGCCCGCGATGCTGCAACCCGCCCCCTTCCCGGCCAGCCGGCCGCGCCGGCTGCGGCAGGCCCCCTGGATCCGCGCGCTGGTGGCCGAGCACGCGCTCGCGCCCGCCGACCTCATCTGGCCCTGCTTCGTGGTCGACGGCGAGGACCGGGCCGAGCCGGTGGAGTCCATGCCGGGCGTCGAGCGGCTCTCCATCGACCGCCTCGTGGAGAAGGCCGGGGAGGCCCGCGACCTCGGCATCCCCGCCATCGCCATCTTCCCCTACACCGACCCGGCGCTGAAGACGCCGGGGGCGGAAGAGGCCTGGAACCCGGAGAACCTCTGCTGCCGCGCCACGCGCGCCGTGAAGGACGGTGTCCCGGGGCTCGGCGTGATGCTCGACGTGGCGCTCGACCCTTACAACTCGGACGGCCATGACGGCATCGTGCGCGACGGCCGCATCGTCAACGACGAGACGCTGGTGGCGCTTGAGAAGCAGGCCGTCGCCCAGGCCGAGGCGGGGTGCGACATCCTCGGGCCGTCCGACATGATGGACGGGCGCGTCGGCGTGATCCGCCGGGCGCTGGAGGAGCGCGGGTTCCAGGACACCCTCGTTATGTCCTACGCGGCGAAGTACGCCTCGGCCTTCTACGGGCCGTTCCGCGACGCGGTCGGCTCGGGCGGCGCGCTCAAGGGCGACAAGAAGACCTACCAGATGGACCCCGCCAACACGGAGGAGGCGCTGCGCGAGGTCGCATCGGACATCGCCGAGGGCGCCGACATGGTGATGGTGAAGCCGGGCATGCCCTATCTCGACATCTGCCGCCGCGTCTCGGCCGAGTTCCGGGTGCCGACCTTCGCCTACCAGGTCTCCGGCGAGTACGCGATGATGAGGGGCGCGATCGACCGGGGCTGGCTCGACCGCGACCGCACCATCCTCGAGGCGCTGGTGGCCTTCAAGCGGGCGGGCTGCGCCGGGATCCTGACCTATTTCGCCCTCGACGCGGCGCGGCTTCTGCGGGACGCGGCCTGATGGCCGTCGAGCTCGCCCATCTCGAGCATCCCCCGGCCGAGGGCGAGCGGGAGCCGCCGCTCCTGATCGCGCACGGCCTCTTCGGCTCGGCGCGGAACTTCAACACGCTCGGCAGGCGGCTCGCCACCAACCGGCGCGTGGTGATGGTCGACATGCGCAACCACGGCCAGAGCCCCTGGGCCGAGCGGACCGACTATCATGCCATGGCCGACGACCTCGCGGACGCGATCGAGCGCCTCGCGGGGGGCCGGGCGACCCTGCTCGGCCACTCGATGGGCGGCAAGGCGGCAATGGCGCTGGCGCTCTCGAACCCGGAGCTGCTCGCCGGCCTGATCGTCGCCGACATCGCGCCGGTGGCGCACGAGCACACGCACCTCGACTATGTCAGGGCGATGAAGGCGGTCGACCTCGCCCGGGTCTCGCGCCGCTCGGACGCGGAGCGGATGCTGGCCGAGGCGGTCCCCGAGGCGCCGCTGCGCGCCTTCATCCTGCAGAACCTCGTGGTCGAGGGCGGCGAGGCGCGCTGGCGCATCAACCTCGACGCGCTGGAGCGGAACATGGAGGCGCTGCTGGATTTTCCGAAGAACCTCGCCGAGGCGGCCTACGAGGGGCCGGCCTACTTCCTCCGCGGCGAGAAGTCGCCCTACGTGCCCCCGGAGACCCACCCGCGCATCCGCGCCCTTTTCCCCGAGGCCGAGATCGAGGCGCTGGAGGGCGCCGGGCACTGGCTGCACGCGGAGAAGCCGGACGCGTTCGTAGAGCGGGTGGAGGGCTGGCTGAAGAGCCTCTAGGGCGCGGGTCACCCCGCCCCGTCGGCCACGGGGAGTGGCGCGTGGAGCTCGGAGGCGGCGGAAGTCGCATGGCCGGATAGCGGGCCCGTTAATCCGACACGGGCGGTCGCCACCGCTTTGCCAAGCCCGTCGCCAACGGGTAGGTGAAGCGCCATGGACGATGAACGCACCACGCTCCTCGCCTCGCTGATCGTCGTCGGGACCGGCGCGCTCTGGGGCCTCTACTGGTTGCCGGTGCGCCGCCTGGCCGAGATCGCGCTGCCGGGCGCGTGGGGGACCCTCGCCATCGTGGCCGCCGCGACGATTCTGCTGGTGCCGTGCGCGATCAGGCGGCGCCGGCGGCTCGCCGCTGCCGACCCTCTGGCCCTTGCCTCCGTCGCGATCGGCGGGGCCGCGTTCATGCTCTATTCGGTCGGCTTCGTCTACGGGCGCGTCGCCATCATTATCCTGCTGTTCTTCCTGACGCCCGTGTGGAGCACGCTGATC
The DNA here is from genome assembly GCA_041641715.1 of Pseudomonadota bacterium. GTDB lineage: Bacteria > Pseudomonadota > Alphaproteobacteria > Rhodobacterales > Rhodobacteraceae > Thermohalobaculum. The sequence continues at coordinate 1,223 of JBEPXW010000064.1, read as the reverse complement.
GCGCGTTACGTGATGGGGTGGCACACCCCGCGCCTGCGGGTCGCCGCCATAGCTCTCGGCCTTGCCGGTCTCGCGGTGATGCTCGGCGCGGGCGGCGAGATCCCGGTGCCCCGGGAGACCGGGGAGTGGCTGGCCCTGGCCTCGGGCATACTCTGGTCGATCGGCACGACCGGGATCCGGTCGAAATCGGATCTCGGGGCCCCGGAGGCGGCGTTCGTCTTCGCGGTCGGCGCCTGCGCGGGGGCGCTCGCGCTGGCACCGGCGCTCGAGCCCTGGCCGTCCGGCTTTCCGGTGGAAAACGTCGGTCCCGCGATCGGTTGGGCGGTCGTGTCCGGCGGCCTCTGGTGGGGGCTCTCGATCGCAGGCCTGATGTGGGCCACGCGGCGCCTGGAGCCCGCGCGGCTCGGCATCCTGCTGATGACGGAGGTGCTGGTCGGGGCGGTATCGGCGGCGATACTGGCCGGCGAGCATCTCGGGCCGGTCGAGATGGTCGGCGGCGTCTTGATCCTGTGCGCCGGCGTCCTCGAGGTCTGGCCGGTCCGGCGAATGGGCCGTGCACGTTCGGCCTGACGCCGTGGGAGGTCTCCGTCAGCCTTGTCTTGCTACGCGAGAGATCGGGCTGTCTGGAAACGCAGGGCGGGAGGCACCCCGCAGCCGAGCCGGGGCCTGTCGCGTGCGCCGTGGGCTCGCGCGGACCTCACGCCACCTCCCGCGCCCGCTCGGCCACCAGCGCCACGACATCCCGCATGATCCGGTTCACCTCGAAGTCCTTCGGCGTGTAGACCCGCGCCACGCCCGACTCGCGGAGGCGCGCCGCGTCCGCTTCCGGGATGATGCCGCCGGCGACCACAGGCGCCTCGACTCCGGCGGCGCGCAGACCGTCGAGCACCTCCGCAATCAGCTCCATGTGACTGCCGGAGAGGACCGAAAGGCCGATGACGTGGGGGCGCTCGGTGGCCGCCGCCTCGACGATCTGGGCGGGGGTCAGGCGGATGCCGTCATAGAGGATCGCCATGCCGCAGTCGCGGGCGCGCACCGCGATCTGCTCGGCGCCGTTCGAGTGGCCGTCGAGGCCCGGCTTCGCCATCAGGAAGGTCAGGCGGCGGCCGAGGCGGCCGGAAACGGCGTCGACCTCGGCGCGGAGCTCGTCGAGGCCCTCGGCGGCGTTGCTCATGGCGCGGCCCACCCCGGTGGGGGCGCGGTACTCGCCGAAGGCGGCGCGC
>JBEPXW010000063.1:0-7502 GCA_041641715.1 Pseudomonadota bacterium | reverse complement strand
GCACGTACATCTTCCAGCCGCCCGCGGTGCCGACGCCGCTGACCGGCGGCGGCTGAACGAGGAAAATGTTCGCCTCCTTGATCTGGTAGAGCTGCCCCTGCAGCTCGCCCTGGACGCGCCCGGCGGACAGGCCCCGCTCGGCGCGCCAGGAGAAGTCCTTGAGCGGCGAGAAGATCACCGCCGAGTTCGGTGCGTTGGTGAAGGTGGCGCCGTCGAGGCCGACGATCGCGACCGTCTCCTGCACCGCATCGTGGGCGCCGATGATCTCGGAGGCACGGCGCGCCACGGCGTCCGAGCGGGTCAGCGACGAGCCGGCCGGGAGCTGGATCACGGTGATGAGGAAGCCCCGGTCGAGCTGCGGGATGAAGCCCGTGGGCGTCGCGCGGAACTGGTCCTGGGTCAGCCAGAGCAGCCCGGCATAGACCATCAGCACGACGACGGCGGCGCGGAGCAGCCAGCCGACGAGGGTGGCGTAGCCGTCGCGCACCCACTCGAAGCCCCGGTTGAAGCCGCGGGCGCCGGCGCGGAGGGGCCAGCCGGCCCAGCGGCGCAGCCGGCTCCGGCCGGCGGCCTCGCCGGGGTCCTCATGGCGCATGATCAGCGAGGCCAGCGCCGGCGACAGCGTCAGCGAGACGAGAACCGAGATGGCGGTGGCGGTGGCGATTGTCACGGCGAACTGGCGGAAGAACTGTCCCGTGATGCCTTCGAGGAACGTCGTCGGGATGAACACCGCGATCAGCACGAGGCCCTGGGCGAGCAGCGCCGTCGAGACCTCGCGCATGGAGTTGCGCGCCGCGTCCTTCGGGCTTTGTCCCTCGCGCAGGAGGCGCTCGACGTTCTCCACCACGATGATGGCGTCGTCGACCACGATGCCGATGGCGAGCACCATGCCGAAGAGCGTGAGATTGTTTATCGAGAAGCCGAACGCCTGCATGGCGAAGAAGGTGCCGACCAGCGACACCGGGATGGCAACGATCGGGATCACCGCCGCACGCAGCTTCTGCAGGAAGATGACGATGACGAGGACGACGAGGATCAGCGCCTCGCCCATCGTGGTGTAGACCGCGTCGATCGACTCGGCGATGAACTCGGTCGGGTTGTAGACGACGCGGTGCTCGATGCCGGCGGGGAAATCCCGCGCCAGCTCGTCCATGACGCGGAGCACCTCGTCCGCCGTCTCGAGCGCGTTCGAGCCCGGGCGCTGGAAGACGCCGATCGGCAGCGCCACGTCGCCGCCGAGATAGCCGTTGATCGAGTAGTCCTGCGCGCCGAGCTCGACACGGCCGATGTCGCGCACCCGCACCAGCCCGCCGTTGTCATCGGTCGCCACGACGATGTCGGCGAACTGCTCGGGTGACTCGAGCCTGCCTTGCGTCTGCACCTGCAGCTGGTAGGCGGAGGGGTCGGGGACCGGGAGCTGGTTGATGGTGCCCGAGGCGACCTGCACGTTGTTGGCGCGCAGCGCGTCGACGACGTCGCCCGCGGTGAGGCCGCGCGCCGCCACAAGCTCGGGGTTGAGCCAGACGCGCATGGAGTAGGCGCGCTCGGCGAAGACGGTGGCGTTGCCGACGCCTTCGACGCGCGCCAGCCGGTCGACGACCCGGGTGCGGGCGTAGTTCGAGATGTAGAGCTGGTCGCGGCTGCCGTCGGGCGACAGCATGTGGATGACCATCATCAGGTCGGGCGAACTCTTGCGCACGGTGACGCCGAGCCGGCGCACCTCCTCCGGCAGGCGCGGCGTCGCCGCCGAGACGCGGTTCTCCACCAGCACCTGCGCCTGCTCGATGTCGACGCCCAGCCGGAAGGTCACCGAGATGGTCACGCGCCCGTCTCCGGTGGACTGGCTGCGCATGTAGAGCATGCCCTCGACGCCGTTGACCTCCTGCTCGATCGGCGTCGCCACCGTGTCGGCGACCACCTCCGCCGACGCGCCGGGGTAGGTGGCGGAGATCTGGATCGTCGGCGGCGCGATCTCCGGGTACTGGGTGACCGGCAGGCCGAAATAGGAGACCGACCCGACCAGCGTGATCAGGATCGCGACGACGGTGGCAAAGATTGGCCGGTCGATGAAGAAGAGCGAGAAGCGCACGGGGCTACTCCGGCTCGAGCTCGAGGGTCACCTCTTCCGGGGTGACCTGGGCCCCGGGGCGCGCCCGCTGCAGGCCGGCGACGATGACCCGGTCCCCGGGCGCGAGGCCGTCCTTGATCACCCGGAGCCCGCGGTGGAGCTCGCCGAGCTGGACCGCCTTGACCGAGACGGTGCCGTCCTCGCCGACGACGTAGACGATCTTGCGCGCCTGGTCCGACAGCACGGCCTCGTCCGGGATCAGCAGCGCCTCGAAGGGCGGGGAGGCGGGGATGCGGACGCGGCCGAAGACGCCGGGGACGAGGAACATGTCGGGGTTCGGGATGACCGCGCGGGCCGCGATCGTGCCCGAGTTCGGGTTGATCTCGCTGTCGACGAAGTCGAGCGCGCCCTTGTGGACGAACCGCTCCTCGTCCATGAGCCGGACGCCGATGTCGAGCGGCTCGGGCCGCCCGCCGGTCCGGTTCGGCCCGCCGTGGAGGCGCGAGTAGCGCAGGAAGTCGGCCTCCGAGACGGAGAAGACGAAATGGATCGGGTCGATCGAGACGATGGTCGAGAGCAGCGTGCTGTTGGCGGCGCCGCCGACGATCAGGTTGCCGGGGTCGACCTTGCTCGATGACATGCGGCCGTGGAAGGGCGCGCGGATTTCGGTGAAGTCGAGGTTGAGCCGCGCCTGGCGCAGCTCGGCCTCGGCGACGGCGAGGCCGGCCTCGGTCTCGGCCAGCGTCGCGGTGGCGCGGTCAACGTCCTGGGCGGTGCCGACATTGCGCTCGGCGAGCGTCCGGGCGCGCTCGAGCTCGAGGGAGGCGAGCAGGCGCGAGGCCTCCGCCGCCTTGACGTTGGCCTCGGCGCGGGCGACCTCGGCGCGGAAGGTGCGCTGGTCGATGGTGAAGAGGAGCTTGCCGTCGGCGACGATCTCGCCGTCCTCGAAGTGCACCTGGTCGAGGTAGCCCGAGACGCGGGCACGGATCTCGACGCGGTCGACGGCCTCGAAGCGCCCCGTGTAGACGTCGTGCTCGACGATCTCGCGGACGAGCGGCGTGGCCACGTCGACCGGCGGCGCCTGCGGCTGGCCGAGCGCCGGGCCCGTGGCAAGCCCCGCCCACAGCAGGGCGGCCGCGATGCAGCCGGCGGCGGCACGAGTGTAACGCGCGAGCGGCATGGAAATGTCTCCAAAGGGGGCGCCGAAGCCCGCGGCAATCTAGCGGCTCTTCGGCGCGGATCAAGCGGCGCCTTTGCGCCCGGCGCCCGGGGTCCCCGGGGAGGGGCGGCGCCGCGCGATCAGGCCTGCACGACCGTGCCGGCGCCGCGCGCGGTCGCGAGGCGGAAGGCGTAGGTGGCGATGGCGGTGTCCTGCGCGCCGGTGCCGGTGAGGTCGCAGATGGTGACATCCTCGGGCGCGGTCCGGCCGAGCGCCGGGTCGCGGATGACCTGGCCGAGCTCGGGGATGCGCTCGGCGGTCATCAGGCGGGCGGCCAGCGCGCTCCGCAGCTCGCCCAGCTTCTCGCACTGGCTGACGCGGTCGGCGACGTAACGGTCGGCGCGGGCGAGCGCCTCCGGCTCGACCTCGTTCTTGCCGGCCTGGTCCGAGCCCATGGCGGTGACGTGGAGGCCGGGGTGCAGCCAGTCGGCCCTGAGCACGGGCTCGCGCGCCGGGGTCGTGGTGACGACCAGCTGGGACTGCGCGACGAGACGCGCCGGGTCGCCCTCCGCCGCCGCCTCGATGCCGAGCGTCGCGGCGATGTCGTCGGCGCAGGCGCGGGCCTTCTCCGCGTCGCGGCCCCAGACGAGGGCGCGCTTGAAAGGGCGAACAAGGTGTGCTGCCTGCAGCTGCAACCGCGCCTGCACACCGGTGCCGAGAACGCCGGCGCATTCCACCTCCGGCGCCAGGTGGCGCGCGGCGACGGCGCCGGCGGCGGCGGTGCGCACATCCGTCAGGTAGCCGTTGTCGAGGAGGAGTGCCTCGACCAGCCCGGTCCTGGCCGAGAACAGGATCATCAGGCCGTTGAGGCTGGGGAGCCCCAGCTTCGGGTTGTCGAAGAAGCCGGGGCTGACCTTGATGGCGAAGCTGTCGAAGCCGGGGATGTAGGCGGTCTTGACGTCCACCTCGCCGTGCGCCTCCTCGATCTCCATCGAGAGGATCGGCGGCATCACCACGCCGCCATCCGCCAGCGCCGCGAAGGCCTGCTCGACCGTGTCGACGGCGGCGAGGTCGAGCCCGACCGCCTCGCGCAGCTCGGCCTCGGTCAGGACGTGGATATCACGCGGCATAGGCCTGCCCCTTCAGCGTCAACTCCCCGAGGGCCACGTCGCGGCCCTCGACGATGTCCGCATGGACCTTCATGTCGATGTTGCGCCCCGACACGACCGTCGCCGCCGGGCCCGAGAGCGACACCTTGCCCGCGCGCACGGCGGCGAGGCCGACGGCGCTGCCGCCCTCGCAGACGAGGCGGTCCTCGTAGTAGTGGGTCTGGACGGCCCGGTAGATCTCTTCCTCGGTCACCAGAACGATGTCGTCGAGGAGGTCGCGGCAGAGCCGGAAGGTCAGCCGGTTGCCGAGCCCGATGCCGCCCCCGAGGGAGTCGGCGAGGCTCTCGACCTCGGCCACCTCCACCGGCTTGCCGGCCCGGACGGACTCGTACATGGCTGCGCCCCGGTCCATGCTGATGCCGACGAGGCGGACGTTCGGGTTGACCGCCTTGACGGCGAGCGCGATTCCACCCGCCAGCCCGCCGCCCGAGAGGGGCACGAGCACGGTGTCGAGGTCGGGCCGCTGCTCCATCAGCTCGAGGCCGATGGTGCCCTGGCCGGCGATCACGTGCGGGTCGTCGAAGGGCGATATCTCGGTCAGCCCCTCCTCCTCGACGAGGCGCAGGCACTCGCGCTGGGCCTCGTCCTGGCTGCGCCCGATGATCCTCACCTCGGCGTCCAGCGCGCGGATGCCGTCGACCTTGGCCTGCGGAACCAGCTCGGACATGCAGATCACCGCCCGGATGCCGCGTGCCCGCGCCGCGTAGGCCACGCCGCGGCCGTGGTTGCCGGTCGAGCAGCAGGTGACGCCGGCGACGCCCTCGGGCAGCTGCATCACCGCGTTGGTGGCGCCGCGCAGCTTGAAGGCGCCGGTGGCCTGCGTGACCTCTAGCTTCAGGAGGAAGTCGTGGCCGGTCTCCGCCTCCATGAACGGGGAGGGCACGAGCGGCGCATAGGTCGCCACGCCGGCGATGCGGCGGCGGGCGGCCAGGACGTCCGCGAGCGTCAGTGTCATGTGCGGGCTCTCTCCGCGGGCTGGACGGGACGCGAGCCTAGCGGAGCGCGCGGACCCGGGTCAAAGGTCCGGACCGTCCGGGTTGACATCCCGCGCGTGCCGCGTATGTCTCGAGGCACATCACGAGGGGAGTCCCGCCGCTACGGGGCTGAGAGGCTTAGAAGGCGCGACGCGCGCCCGGTGAAGCGACCCTTCAACCTGATCCAGTTCATGCTGGCGTAGGGACCGTGGACATGCGCTCGCGCGGCGACAGAACACATCTCACGCACCCGGCCGCACCTCCGGCACCGGACTGGATCGCACATGTCCGGCACGGAGGATCACGCCATGGACACCGTCACCCCTAAGGTCACCACCGGGCCGCTGCCCGCCTCGCGCAAGGTTCACGAGGCCGGCGAGCAGTTCCCGGACATTCGCGTGCCGTTGCGCCTGATCGACCTGCACCCGACGGCGGAGGAGCCGCCGGTTGCGGTCTACGACTCGTCGGGCCCCTATTCGGACCCGACGGCGCAGATCGACATTTCCCGCGGCCTGCCGCGCATCCGCGAAGCCTGGGCCCGTGCGCGCGGCGACGTCGAGGAATATGAGGCCCGCCACGTCAAGCCGGAGGACAACGGCTTCGTCTCGGGCGAGCGCCTGACGCCCGAGTTCCCGGCCCTGAAGCGCCCCGTCCGTGCCCGCGAGGCCCGCGCCGTCACCCAGATGGCCTATGCCCGCACCGGCATCGTCACGCCCGAGATGGAGTTCGTCGCCATCCGCGAGAACCAGGGCCGCAAGGCGCTGGCCGAGCGGGCGGTGCGCGACGGCGAGGACTTCGGCGCGGCGATCCCCGACTTGGTCACCCCCGAGTTCGTCCGCGACGAGGTGGCGCGGGGCCGCGCCATCATCCCCGCCAACGTCAACCACCCGGAGTCCGAGCCAATGGCCATCGGCCGGAACTTCCTCGTCAAGGTGAACGCCAATATCGGCAACTCGGCGGTCACCTCCTCGATGGCCGAGGAGGTGGAGAAGATGGTCTGGGCCATCCGCTGGGGCGCCGACACCGTCATGGACCTCTCGACGGGGCGCAACATCCACAACATCCGCGAGTGGATCATCCGCAACAGCCCGGTTCCAATCGGCACCGTGCCGATCTACCAGGCGCTCGAGAAGGTGAACGGCGTCGCCGAGGACCTGACATGGGAGGTGTTCCGCGACACCCTGATCGAGCAGGCCGAGCAGGGCGTGGACTACTTCACCATCCACGCCGGGGTGCGGCTGCATCACGTGCCCCTGACGGTGGACCGGGTGACGGGGATCGTCTCGCGCGGCGGCTCGATCATGGCCAAGTGGTGCCTGCACCACCACCGCGAGAGCTTCCTCTACGAGCACTTCGACGAGATCTGCGATATCGCCCGGGCCTATGACGTCAGCTTCTCGCTCGGGGACGGTCTGCGCCCGGGCTGCATCGCCGACGCCAACGACGCGGCGCAGTTCGCCGAGCTGGAGACGCTGGGCGAGCTGACGCAGATCGCCTGGGCCAAGGACTGCCAGGTGATGATCGAGGGCCCCGGCCACGTGCCGATGCACAAGATCAAGGAGAACGTCGACCGCCAGATGGAGGTCTGCGGCGAGGCGCCGTTCTACACGCTCGGCCCGCTCGCCACCGACATCGCGCCGGGCTATGATCACATCACCTCGGGCATCGGGGCGGCGATGATCGGCTGGTTCGGCACGGCGATGCTCTGCTACGTGACGCCGAAGGAGCATCTCGGGCTGCCCAACCGCGACGACGTCAAGACCGGCGTCATCACCTACAAGATCGCGGCGCATTCGGCGGACCTCGCCAAGGGCCATCCGGCGGCGCGGGCGCGCGACGACGCGATCAGCCGGGCGCGCTTCGAGTTCCGCTGGGAGGACCAGTTCAACATCGGCCTGGATCCGGACACGGCCCGCGCCTTCCACGACGAGACCCTGCCGAAGGAGGCGCACAAAGTCGCGCACTTCTGCTCCATGTGCGGGCCGAAGTTCTGCTCCATGCGCATCAGCCATGACATCCGCGACGCCGCGCGGGACGAGGGCATGAAGCAGATGGCCGAGAAGTACCGCCAGGGCGGCGACCTCTACATGCCTGTGGAGGACGTCGCGAAGGCGGGGGAGTAGGCCAGTGAT
>JBEPXW010000062.1:0-7564 GCA_041641715.1 Pseudomonadota bacterium | reverse complement strand
CCTCGCGCGCGCCCACGGCAACGTCGAGGTGCTGAACTTCGACGTCACCGACCCCGAGGAGATGGCCGCCGCCGCGGCGCTCGACGACGCGCCCCTCGACCTCCTAGTCTGCAACGCCGGGCAGTACGTCGCCAGGGGCGGCATCGACGACCCGGAATACACCCACGACGCCTGGCACACCGTGCTGATGACCAACGTCGCCGGCGTCTTCTTCACCATCCGCGCCTTCCTGCCGCGGTTGGAGAAGGCGGAGAGCCCGAAGATCGCCGTGGTCTCCTCGATCATGGCCTCGACCGAGAAGGCACCGGGCGGCTCCTACATCTACCGCGCCTCGAAGGCGGCGGCGACGAACCTCGCGCGCAACCTCGCCGCCGACCTGAAGGAGCGCGGCATCGCCGTCGGTGCCTACCACCCGGGCTGGGTCCGCACCGACATGGGCGGCCCGCGCGCCACGGTCGACACGGAGGAAAGCGCGGAGGGGCTGCTCGAGCGCTTCGAGGCGCTCTCGCTCGAGACCACCGGCGTCTTCGAGGACCACAAGGGCGCGGCGATCCCGTTCTGAGGGCAGCCGCCGGTCGGTCCGTTCAGTTCGGAAGGAAGGGGAGAATCCGAAGGAGCCAGAGCAGGACAGCCCCGGACACCGGCACCAGGAGGGCGATCAACTGCCACAGCTGCTCGTGGTCGAGGGCGCGCCAGAACCCGGCCGTTCGCTGGTACTCGGCATTCACGTCTTCCCACTTCTCGACCAGCTTGGGGCGACCGCGCAGGATGATCTGGCGCATCTTCACGGCCAGGTACCAGTGATAGTAATGCGCCTGCCCCAGCCGTGCACAGATGATGAAGCCGACAATTCCGAGGCCGATGAGGACCGCCGGGATCACTGGGCCGGCACCTCCGCGGCTCTCCAGCCCGTAGGCGACGATGGCGCCCGTCGCAACGACGATGATATTAACCGTGTGGAGGCGGAGCGTCTCGTAGTGCCTGCTGGCGCTCTGCTCGACCTCGTAGATTCGGCTCGCCCGCTCGAACAGGCCCTCGTCGCCCGAGTAGTTCGTGCTGCCGTCCGGGTTGCCCATTGCCCTGACTCCCGTTGCATGAGACCGCCCCCACGTGCGGCACCTCAGCCCGCCCGGTGGCCCGCCGCGATCGCCTCCGTGATCTCGTCCAGCGTCGCGCCGATCAGCCCGAGCGCGCGCTCGGCCGAGAAGCGGTGGTCGGCGCCCTTCACCATGGTCAGCCGGGCGTCCGGGCTCTCGAGGTGGCCAAGGAGCCGCACCGCCCACATGAAGGGCACGTCCGCGTCCGCCGTGCCCTGGAGGAGGCGCACGGGGAAGGGCAGCGTCAGGTCGGAGATCAGCACGAGATGGTTGCGGCCGTCCTCGATCAGGTGGCGCGTGATGACGGTGGGCTCGTCGGCGTATTCCGAGGGCTGCTCGATCCGGCCCGCCTCGGTCAGGCGCCGACGCTCGGCCTCGGTGAACCGCGCCCACATGCCGTCCTCGGTGAAATCCGGGGCGGCGGCGATGCCGACGAGGCCGGCCACCCGCTCCGGCATCCGCTTGGCCAGCAGCAGCGCGATCCACCCGCCCATGGAGGAGCCGAGGAGGATCTGTGGGCCCTCGGTCAGCCGGCCCACGGCCTCGGCCGCGTCGTCGGCCCACTCGCCGATGCCGCAGGCCTCGAAGTCGCCCGAGCTCTGCCCGTGGCCGCGGTAGTCGAAGCGCAAATACGCCCGCCCGCGCGCCCGCGCCCAGTCCTCGAGCCAGAGCGCCTTGGTGCCCGCCATGTCCGAGCGGAATCCGCCGAGGAAAACGACTCCGGGGAGACCGCCCCCTTGGGCGCTTGCGCCCGGCCCCCGAGCGGCTATTCTGTGATAGGCAAGCCGGCGGTCGGGACCGAGTTCAAGATATTCCGGGGCATCCATGTTCGTGCCGTCCTCCATCGCCGGGCAGGAGAGCGCAGGCGAGCCGGCACGGTCAAGTCCCGGCGATGACGAGCCCCGCCCGCTCACCGTCCTGCAGGTGGTCCCCCGCATGGACGAGGGCGGCGTCGAGCGCGGCACGCTGGAGATCACCGAGGCGATCGTCCGCGCGGGCGGCCGGGCGCTGGTGGCCACCGCGGGCGGCCAGCTCCTGCCGCGGGTGACGCGCGCGGGCGGCGAGGTGATCGCCATGAACCTCGCCTCGAAGAACCCGGTGAACCTCTGGCAGAACGCGCGGCTGATGGCGCGGCTGATCCGCGATCTCAAGGTCGACATCGTCCACGCCCGCTCGCGCGCGCCGGCCTGGAGCGCCTACTGGGCCGCGCGGCGCACCGGCGCGCCCTTCGTCACCACCTGGCACGGCGTCTACCGCGAGGACCTGCCCTTCAAGCGCCGCTACAATTCCGTGATGGCGAAGGGCCGGCCGGTGATCGCCGTCTCGGACTATGTCCGCAGGCTGATCCGCGAGCGCCACAAGGTGCCGCCCGAGGAGATCGTCACCATCCCGCGCGGCGCCGATACGGGCGTCTTCGCCGAGGACGCGGTCGGCAACGCGCGCGCGGTGAAGCTGGCCGAGCGGTGGGGCCTGCTCGACGACCCGCGCCCGGTCATCATGCTGCCGGGCCGGGTGACGCGGCGGAAGGGCGCGGAGGACCTGGTCGAGGCCGCCGCGCGGCTTAGGGAGAGCCGCGGCGACGACTTCCTCGTGCTGCTGGTCGGCGAGGCCGGCGAGGGCGGCTTCGAGGCGGCGCTGAGACGCCGGGTCGAGCGCCAGGGCCTCGACGACTGCGTGCGGCTCGCCGGCGGGTGCGCCGACATGCCGGCGGCCTTGAAGCTCGCCTCGGTCGTCGTCGCGCCCTCGCGCGAGCCCGAGGCGTTCGGCCGCGCCATCGTCGAGGCGCAGGCCATGGGCCGGCCGGTGATCGCCGCCGACCACGGCGGCGCGCGCGAGACGATCACCCACGGCGAGTCGGGCTGGCTCTACCCACCCGGCGACATCGCCCGGCTGACCATCGAGCTCAACAAGGCGCTGAGCCTAGACCCCTCGGCGCGGGCCCATGTCGGGCTGGCGGCGCGGGCGCGGGTGCACAGCCGCTACACGGTCGCCGCCATGCAGCGCGCGACGCTCGGCGTCTACGAGCGGGTCGCGGGGCGCACCTTCGCCGAACTGGTCTGAGGCGCCGGAACAGGGCGGCCCCCGCGCGAGTCCAACACGCCGCGTGCGGGCGCCGGGCAGGCGCTTGACACGGCCGCGCGCGGCGGGGAGTTTGCGTGCGACTTTTCGGAGGAAGGGCTACCCCCGTGGAAGACCAGGCACTCGACCAGCGCGCAGAGGTGACGATCAGGCTGCCGGACGGCGCCAGCCGGACCTACCCCAAGGGCGTCACCGCGCGCGAGATCGCCGAGAGCATCTCGCCCTCGCTGGCCAAGCAGGCGATCGCGGCCCGCTTGGACGGGCGGCTCTGGGACCTTTCCTGGCCGATCGAGGCCGACGCCGAGCTGCACATCCTGAAGGCGGGCGACGACGAGGCGGCGACCTACGAGCTGATCCGTCACGACCTCGCCCACATCATGGCGCGCGCGGTGCAGGAACTCTACCCCGGCACCCATGTCACCATCGGCCCCGTGGTCGAGCACGGCTGGTACTACGACTTCGACCGCGACGAGCCCTTCACCGAGGCGGACTTCCCCGCCATCGAGAAGCGCATGCGCGAGATCATCGCGAAGCGCGACCCGGTCAAAACGGAGGTCTGGCCACGCGAGGAGGCCATCCGCCACTACGAGCAGACCGGCGAGCCCTACAAGGTCGAGCTCGTCGAGGCGATTCCGCAAGGCGAGGACGTGCGCATGTACTGGCACGGCCACTGGCAGGACCTCTGCCGCGGCCCGCACCTCCAGCACACCGGCCAGGTGCCGGCGGACGCCTTCAAGCTGATGAAGGTGGCCGGGGCGTACTGGCGCGGCGACAGCCGCAACCGGATGCTCCAGCGAATCTACGGCGTGGCGTTCCGCAACAGGGACGAGCTCAAGGCGCATCTGACGATGCTCGAGGAGGCCGAGAAGCGCGACCACCGCCGCATCGGCCGCGAGATGGAATTGTTTCATACCCAGGACGAGGCGCCGGGGATGGTGTTCTGGCATCCGGCGGGCTGGATGCTCTGGCGCGAGCTGCAGGCCTACATGCAGCGCCGCCTCGACGCGGCGGGCTACCGCGAGGTGAAGACGCCGCAGGTGATCGACCGCAAACTCTGGGAGGCGTCCGGGCACTGGGAGAAGTACCGCGAGCACATGTTCATCGTCGAGGTCGACGAAGGCGGCGACACGAAGCGCATCAACGCCTTGAAGCCGATGAACTGCCCGGGCCACGTGCAGATCTACAACCACGGCATCAAGAGCTACCGCGACCTGCCGCTCCGCATGGCCGAGTTCGGCTCCTGCCACCGGCACGAGCCCTCGGGCGCCATGCACGGGCTGATGCGGGTCAGGGGCTTCACCCAGGACGACGCCCACATCTTCTGCACCGAGGACCAGATCGAGGAGGAGACGCGCCTCTTCATCGAATTGCTGGCCTCGATCTACCGCGACCTCGGCTTCGACCGCTTCGACGTCAAGCTCTCGACCCGGCCCGAGACCCGCGTCGGCTCCGACGCCATCTGGGACAAGGCGGAAGCCGCGCTCGAGGCCGCCGTGCGAAAGGTGACCACCGACTACACGGTGGACCCCGGAGAGGGCGCCTTCTACGGGCCGAAGCTCGACTTCAAGCTGACCGACGCCATCGGCCGCGAGTGGCAGTGCGGCACCTTCCAGGTGGACTTCAACCTGCCCGAGCGGCTCGACGCCGAATATGTCGACGCCGACGGCGCGCGCAAGCGCCCGGTGATGCTGCACCGGGCGATTCTCGGCTCGTTCGAGCGCTTTCTCGGGATCCTCATCGAGCAGTACGCGGGGCGCTTCCCGCTCTGGCTCGCGCCCAAGCAGGCGGTGGTGGCGACCATCGTCTCGGACGCCGATGAGTACGCCGACGACGTGGTCGAGCGGCTGCGGCACGCCGGCATCCGCGCCGAGGCGGACAAGCGCAACGAGAAGATCAACTACAAGGTCCGCGAGCACTCGGCAGCGCATGTGCCGGTGATCCTCGCTGTCGGCCGGCAGGAGGTGGAGGCGGGGACGGTCGCCGTGCGCCGGCTCGGCCAGCAGGGGCAGAAGGTGGTGCCCTTCGGCGAGGCGCTCGCCGCGCTCGTCGAGGAGGCGAGGCCACCGGATCTCGCGAGGGGCGAATAAGGGGCCTCCGGCATGGTTGTCATGCCCGGGGGGACGCATGTCCGGCGCTTTGACCTTGCGCGAGGGGAGCCTAATTCGGACAGTTGAACATTGGCCCGGCCCCTCGCCGCCCGGAGGCCCGCGATGATCCGTTTCCCGACGATCCGCTTTTTCGGCCTGACCCTCGCCGCCCTCGTCCTCGCCCTGCCCGCCGCCGCCCGCGCGTCGACTTGCTACGCCTTCGTCGAGGGCGTGCCGGGGGTGCGCTACGCCTCGCTCGGGCCGTTGGCGCAGGCGGGGGAAGAGGTCACCATCACCTTTGTCGGGCACTCGACATTCCGGATCGAGACTGCCGCCGGCGTCTCCATCGCCACCGACTTCTTCGGCGCCGCCGGCCCCGGCGGCCCGCCGGACGTGGTCACCATGAACAAGGCGCACTCGACCCACTTCACGACCAACCCCGACCCGGCGATACGCCACGTGCTGCGCGGCTGGAACCCGGCGGGCGGCCCGGCCGAGCACCTGCTCGAGCTCGACGACGTCACCATCCGCAACGTCACCACGGACATCCGCGGCTGGGGCGCGCCGGAGGCGAACGCCAACTCGATCTTCGTCTTCGAGGTCGCCGACATCTGCATCGGCCATCTCGGCCACCTGCATCACGAGCTCGACGAGGAGCATTACGCGCTCTTGGGCGTGCTCGACGTGGTCATGGCGCCGGTGGACGGCTCCTACACGCTCGACATCCGCAGCATGGTCCGGGTGCTGAAGCGGCTGAAGGCGAGCCTCGTCCTGCCCATGCACATCTTCGGCGAGTACTCGCTGACGCGCTTTCTCGACGGCATGAAGGACGACTTCCGCCTCGTCATGGGCGAGCGCCGCACGATTCGCGTCTCGCGCGGCAACCTGCCGTCGGAGCCCACCGTCATGGTGCTGCCGCAGCGCTTCCTGCTCGAGGGGGAGTGAGGCCACGCCGCCCTTTCCCCTTGCGCGCTCGACGGTTATATTCCAGAGAGCGTTCGCGCTGCCCGGACCGTCCGGCGAGGGACCGCGCGGCGCGTTTTGTCGTTTCGCCGGGGAATCCACACCCCCGCGAAGCCCGTTACGGAAGAAGGAGGCCGATCCATAGCCAGGCGACCGCACAATGCCCCGCCCACGCGCGACACAGGCCCGCGCGTCAATCAGCAGATTCGCGTGCCGGAGATCCGGCTCATCGACGAGAACGGCGACAATGTCGGCGTCGTCGCCCCCGAGCGGGGCGTCGAGATGGCCGAGGAGGCCGGGCTCGACCTCGTGGAGATCTCGCCGGGCGCCAAGCCACCCGTCTGCAAGATCATGGACCTCGGCAAGTTCAAGTACGAGCAGCAGAAGAAGGCCGCCGAGGCCAAGAAGAAGCAGAAGACCATCGAGATCAAGGAGGTCAAGTTCCGCCCCAACATCGACACGCACGATTACGACGTGAAGATGCGCTCGGTGACGAAGTTCCTGGGCGAGGGCGACAAGGTGAAGGTCACGCTGCGCTTCCGCGGCCGCGAGATGGCCCACCAGGAGCTCGGCCGCGAGCTGCTCGAGCGCATCGCCGACGACATCGAGGAGCTCGGCAAGGTCGAATCGATGCCGAAGATGGAGGGCCGCCAGATGACCATGGTGGTCGCCCCGCACAAGTGACGGGACCGCTGTTCTGCCCGAGATACACCGCCGGCGCGGTGGACTCGGAGCCGGACGGCCGCCTGCATTCGCCGAGCTTCGAGCGCAACTGGCCGCCCATTACCGAGGGGCTCAGGCCCCTCCTCGAGGGGCGTACCGGGTCCGTGCTCGAGATCGGCTCGGGCACCGGCCAGCACATCGCCCACTGGGCGCGGGAGTTTCCCGCCCTGACCTGGGTCCCCTCCGACATCCACCCGGAGCACCACGCCAGCACCGCCGCCTGGGGCCGGGCGGTCGGCGCCGAGAGCCTCGCCGCGCCGCTCGACCTCGACGCGACCGCCGACTGGGCCGGGGATGCGGCGGTGCGGGCGCTTGGGGCCCTCGCCGCGGTCATCGCGCTGAACGTCATCCACATAGCGCCCTGGGCAGTGGCCGAGGGGATCGTCGCGGGCGCGGGGCGCGCGCTCGCGCCCGACGGGCACCTCGTGCTCTATGGGCCGTTCAAGCGCGCCCGCGCGCAAAAGGCCGAATCGAACGCCCATTTCGACTCCGCGCTCCGGGCCGAGAACCCGGGCTGGGGCGTGCGCGACCTCGATGACGTCGCGGCGCTGGCGGACGGGGCCGGGCTCGGCCCCGCCATCGTGCGCGAGATGCCGGCGAACAACCTGCTGGTTG
>JBEPXW010000061.1:0-7626 GCA_041641715.1 Pseudomonadota bacterium | reverse complement strand
TAGACCTGCCCGTCGGTGATCGAGATCAGGTTGGTGGGGATGTAGGCCGAGATGTTCTGCGCCTGCGTCTCGATGATGGGGAGCGCGGTGAGCGAGCCGCCGCCCTTCTCGTCCCTCAGATGCGTCGCCCGCTCGAGGAGGCGCGAGTGGATGTAGAAGATGTCGCCGGGATAGGCCTCGCGGCCCGGCGGGCGGCGCAGGAGCAGCGAGAGCTCGCGATAGGCCCGCGCGTGCCGGGTGAGGTCGTCGTAGACGATGAGCACGTCGCGGCCCCGCTCCATGAAGAACTCGGCGATGGCAGTCGCCGCGTACGGCGCCACGAACTGCAGGCCCGGCGGCTCCTGGCCGGAGGCGGCGACGACGATGCTGCGCTCGAGCGCGGCGTGCTCGCGCAGCGCGGCGATGACGCGCGCCACGGCCGAGCCGCGCTGGCCGATGGCGCAGTAGACCGAGATCACGCCCGTGTCGCGCTGGTTCAGGATGGCGTCGAGGGCGATCGCGGTCTTGCCCGTCTGCCGGTCGCCGAGGATCAGCTCGCGCTGGCCGCGGCCGATGGGGACGGCAGCGTCCACCGCCTTAACGCCAGTCTGGAGCGGCTCGGCCACCGGCGCGCGGTCGATGATGGCGGGGGCGGGGCGCTCGACGGGCCAGCGGCTCGCGGCCCGGAGGGGCCCCCTGTCGTCGAGGGGGCGGCCGGTGGCGTCGAGGATTCGGCCGAGCAGGTCCTCGCCCACCGGCACATCGACGACGCGTTGTGTGCGCCGCGCCTCGGCGCCGACGGTCAGCCGGTCGCTCTCGCCGAGGAGGATCACGCCGAGGCTCTCGGTGGTGAGGTTGGCGGCGATGCCGAGGAGGCCGTCGGGGAAGACGATGAGTTCGTGGTCGCGCACGCCGCTCAGGCCGCGCACGCGGGCGATGCCGCTGCCGACCTGGGCGACGCTGCCGACCTCCTGGATCGCCGGCTCGGCGCGGTAGTCGCCGAGCGTGCGGTCGATCGCGCCGAAGGTCTCCTCGGCGACGTTTCTCAGGGGGCGGGAGGCGGGTGCGTCTGTCATTCGGCGGCCTGCTCCCTGGTCGCGCCGGCGGCGTGCGCGACCCGCTCGGCGACGGCGTTCTCGAGGCCGTCGAGGTAGCTCGCGAGGCTCCAGCGGACGGTCTGACTGCCCGCCCGAAGCTCGATGCCGCAGATGACGGTCTCGTCCGCCTCGTGCGTGATCCCGGCGCTATCGGAGAGCGCGGCGTGGACGGCGCGGGCGAGCCGGTCGCGCGCCTCGTCGGTGAGCTCGAAGCGGCTCCGGATGCTGACGGCGTCGCCGGCCCCGGCGCAGGCGGCGGCGACCTTCTCCTTCCGGTCGTCGTCGAGGGCCTCGAGCTGGGCGGCGAAGCTCTGCGCGATCCGCGCCTCGAGCCCGGCGTCGGCGAGGTCGCCGAGGGCGCGTCGGGCCAGCCGGTAGAACTGCTCCGCGGCGTGGCGGCGGAGGTCGCGGAGGAACTGCTCCCGCTCGGACTCGAGCTGCTCCTGCCAGCGGCGCTTGCGCGTCTCGACCTCGTCGCGGGCCTCGCGTTCGAGCCTGCGGCGCTCCTCCCCGGCGACTTCCGCGGCCTCCGACAGGATCGCCTCGCGCCGGTCCTCGAGCTCGGCCTGCTGCTTGCGGTGGCGCTCGGCCTCCTCCTCGGCCTCGGCCTCCCGCTGCTCCGCGGCGCGCATGCGGTCGGCGATGCGCTGCTCGCGCTGGTCCATGGCGCGCAGGATCGGCGTGTAGAGGAACCGCTGCAGCAGCCAGACCAGGATCAGGAAGTTGGCGATCTGCGCGGCGACGGTGATCCAGTCGATCTGCATGCGCTATCCGGCCGCCTGCTCGATGGCCCAGTCCCAGAACGGGTTGGCGAAAATCAGGATCATCGCGATGACGAAGCAGTATATGGCGACCGACTCGATCATCGCCAGGCTGACGAACAGCGTCCGAGTGATCCTGTTGGCTTCGTCGGGCTGCTGCGCGATGGCTGTGAGAGCGTTGGCGGCCGCGCGTCCCTGGCCCATGGACGGGCCGATCGCGCCGATCCCCAGGGCGAGGCCGGCGCTGATGATCGCGGCGGCGCCGATCAGTGCGGTCGTTTCCATTTGCGGTCTCCGGTCAGGTTTCGTTGTCGGCGGTTCGGCCGGCCCCGGCGGCCTCCTCCCCCGCGCGGGGGCGCCCGGCGGAGGCGATGTAGACCATGGCGAGCACGGCGAAGATGTAGGCCTGGATCAGGCCGATCAGGATCCCGAAGAGATCCATCAGGACGGGGAAGAAGAACGGCGCGACGCTCAGCAGGATGGCGGCGATCACCGTGCCGCTCATCACGTTGCCGTAGAGGCGGATCGCGAGGGCGAGGATGCGCGAGAACTCGCCGATGACGTTGAAGGGCAGCATGAGCGGGGTCGGCTGGACGTACTTGCGCAGGTAGCCGGTCACGCCGCTCTCGGCGATGGCGTAGAGCGGCACCGCGACCAGCACGCAGAGGGCGAGGGCCGTGGTGGTCGAGAGCGAGCCGGTGGGCGGCTCGAAGCTCGGGACCGGGGCGAGGATGTTCGAGGCCGCGATGAACAGGAAGAGCGTGCCGATGAACGGCAGGTAGGGGCCCGGGTCGGCGCGGCTCACGTCGCGGATCTGGTCGCGCATGCCGGAGACGATGACCTCGAGCAGGTTCTGCCAGCGCGACATCTCCTCGGTCTCGGAGAGGCGGAGCGTGATCAGCCGCGCGCCGACTGCCAGGAGCGCCATCTCGCCCCAGGTGAAGACGATGGTGGCGTTGAGGGTGAACGGCCCCCATTGCCCGAGCACGATCTGGTCCGGCGAGATTTCCATCGGCGCCTCCCGCTCAGCTCCCGGGCGCGGGCGCGGCATCTGCCCCGGCCCGGCGCGTCGCCGCGATACGGACCAGCAGGAACCCGGCGAAGCAGGCGGCTAGGCGCTCCCACCGCCCGTCGATGACGAGGTAGAAGCCGCCCAGCACCAAGGCAATGCGCATCGCGGATCCGGCGACGAGCCCGAGCCCGGCGCCGCGGGCATGGACGAAGCGGCGGACCGACAGCCAGAGCAGGCCGGCGTAGGCGGCGCCGAGCGCCAGGCCGGCGGCGAAGGCGGGGGCGAGACTGGAGACGTCAATGCTCATGCGAGACTCCGAGACGCTGGCGCCGCAGCAGGTGGCGCACGAAGGGCGGGGTGAGAAGGCAGGTCGCGAGGCTGACGAAGACCATGGCGCCATAGAGCTCGGGCGGCACCGCCCAGTCGCCGAGCGCCCGGCCGCGCTCCATGACGATCATGGCGATCTCGGCCCGCGGCACCATGCTCACCCCAAGGAGGAGGGCGCCCGTGCCCCCGGTGGCCGCGACGAGGGGCAGGGCGGTGCCCACGACCTTGGCCACGACGGCGGCGACGAGGAGCGTGCCGCCGAGCGCCAGCGAGATGCCGAGGGACTCGACGGCGACCTCGAGCCCGATGCCGACAAAGAAGAACGGCACGAAGAAACGGAAAAGCGTCTCGAACGCCCGGTCGAGCCGGACCCGCTTCGGGTCCCGGCTGAACGCGAGGCCCGCGAACAAGCCCCCGATGGCGAGCGAAAAGCCGAGAAGCTCGGCCAGCGCGGCAATAACGAAAGCAATGCCGGCGACGGGAACGATCGAGCCTGCGAAGGTGTCGAAACGGTTGAGCCACGCCGTGAAGCGGGCCTCCGCATAATGAGCGAAGGCGAGGCAGAGGGCGGCCAAAGTGGCAAGCTTGGCGAGGAGCCAGACGGAGAATTCGACCACCTCCAGCGTCGTGCCGCCATTGGAGAGCCCGTAGACCGCTGGCGCCAGGGCCAGCAGCATGGCTAGCAGAAGCACCGCCGTGAGATCGTCGAGTTCGGCTAAGTCCAGCAGTAGCGCTCCCTCGTCGGTGTCGACGGCGCCCTGATCGCGCCAGACAGCGAGGGAGATCCCGACGCTGGTCGCGGAGAGGGCGGTCGCCACGAAGAGCGCCGGCAGCACCTCGGTGTCGAGCAGGTGGCGCGCCGCAGCGTAGCCGAGTGCTGAACTGGCGGCAATATTTCCGAGGAGGGCGAGGCTTGCCCGCGGGAGTTGCGCGATCAGCTTTTGCGGATGACTCTCGAGGCCGACGCGGAACAGCAAGATGACGAGGCCGACTGCGGCGAGCGTGTCGAGCCCGTGTCGGGCTTCGACGAAGAGGAACGGATACGTGGCATCCGCCGCGCTTATGGCCACGCCGATGGTCAGGTAGCCGACGACGTCCGGGATGCCGAGCCGCTTCAACGTAATGCGGACCGGCGCCGCGGCGACCGCGATCAGACCGATGAACAGGACAGCAAGGGCGAGAGAATATGACTCAATCATGCCGGCTCTCCTTCTTCACCCAGTGCCAGGCGAGCAGGCAGCCAATCGCGAGGCCGATGAAGAGGAAGGTGAGCGTCCAGGAGAATTGGCTCCCGAACCGGGCGTCGAGCCAGATGCCGAGCGCCGCGCCCAGCACGGTGGGGACGGCCACGGACCAACCGACGAGCCCGAACATACCGAGGCCGAACCAGACGCCGCGGTCCCGCTCGCCGCGCGCCTTGAGCTTGCGCTCGGCCTTGCGGCCGATCTCCTCGCCGACTTCGCTGTCGTACCCGGAGGGCCGTTTTTCGCGCTCAGCCATCATGCGTGCCCCCGCAGCTCGATGAAGCGGCGCACCACGCCGGCCTCGAGCCGGGCCAGCGCGCTGCGCGCCGACTTCTCCCGCTCGTCAAGCTCGAGAAAGCGGTCGTGAACCGTGCGGCGCAGGGTCTCGAGGTCCTCTCCGGGAATCGCGTTGCGGGTCGAGACCAGCACCTCGCCGGCGCATTTGACGAGGATTCCCTCGTCGACCCCGAGATAGCGCTCCTCGCCGGCCCCGGGGTCATAGATGAGCACCCCCGGGACGAGCGCGGCGGCGAAGTCGATGTGGCGGGGCAGGAGGCCGAAGGCGCCGTTCTCGGCCTCGGCGACGATCCTCGCCACCGGATCGTCCACCAGCACCTGCGTCGGCAGGAGCACCTTGAGATGCATCGTGCCGTTCGCCGGCGCGGGCCGGGTCTGTTCGTCATCGGCGGTCACGACGCGCCGGCCTCCGCCCGCTCGCCGGATCCGCCGCCCGTGCCCTCGACCTCGTCGAGCGCGCCGATCATGTAGAAGGCGCCCTCCGCCCGGTCCGCGAAGTCGCCCTCAAGGATGCGCTCGCAGCCCTCGACGGTCTCCTCGAGGCTGACCATGCGCCCAGACTTGCCGGTGAAGGCCTCGGTGCTGAAGAAGGGCTGGGTCAGGAAGCGCTCGAGGCGGCGCGCCCGGGCCACCGTGACGCGGTCGTGCTCGGAGAGCTCCTCGAGGCCGAGCATGGCGATGATGTCCTTGAGGTCCTCGTACTCGGCGAGCGCGTGGCGCACCTCGCGGGCGACGCGGTAGTGCCGCTGGCCGACGACGCCGGGGGTCAGCATGCTGGAGGCGGACTGGAGCGGGTCGATCGCCGGGTAGAGGCCCTGGCTCGCGCGCCGCCGCGAGAGCACGATCGAGGCGGAGAGGTGCGCGAAGGTGTGCGTCGCGGCCGGGTCCGTGAAATCGTCCGCCGGCACGTAGACCGCCTGGATCGAGGTGATGGCGCCCGAGCCGGTGCTGGAGATGCGCTCCTCGAGCGCGGCGAGCTCGGTGCCGAGCGTCGGCTGGTAGCCGACCCGCGACGGGATGCGGCCGAGGAGGCCCGAGACCTCCGCGCCCGCCTGGACGAAGCGGAAGATGTTGTCGATGAGGACGAGCACGTCCTGCCGCGCATCGTCGCGGAAGTACTCGGCCATGGTCATCGCAGAGTGGCCGACGCGGAAGCGCACGCCGGGGGACTCGTTCATCTGGCCGAAGACCATGACGGTCTTGTCCAGCACCCCGGCGGCGTGCATCTCGCGGTAGAGCTCCTCGGCCTCGCGGCAGCGCTCGCCGATGCCGCAGAAGACGCTGACGCCCTCGTAGCCTCCGACCATGTTGTGGATCATCTCGGTGATCAGCACGGTCTTGCCGACCCCGGCGCCACCGAAGAGGCCCGTCTTGCCGCCACGCTCGAGCGGGCAGAGGAGGTCGATGGCCTTGATCCCTGTCTCGAAGATCTCGGAACGCACCTCTCGGCGGGAGAGCGGCACTGGCTTGCCGTGGATCGAGCGATGCGTGACGTCCTCGAGAGGCCCCTCGCCGTCGATGGGCTCGCCGAACATGTTGAGCATTCGTCCCAGCACCGCCCGGCCGACAGGGACCGTTATCGGGGTGCCCGCGTCGCGCACGGGCATGTCGAGCGCGAGTCCGTGGTCGACATTGAGGGCGAGTCCGCGCACCAGCCCCGGGCCGAGGAGCCCGGCCACCTCGATGACGACTTCGCCCCCGTGCCCGCTTCGCAGCATCCGGTCGAGGGGCGGCTGATAGCCGTCGAAGCGGACGTCGACGACCGCGCCCTGGATCGACACAATCCGCCCCTCCGCGTTGCGCGGAGCCTGTTCCGGCATCCGATCCTCCCGGTGTTCCTGCAGCGGACGTGATGCCGCGCAGCGCGCGTCACAGCATGGCGTATCAGGGCTAGCCTATTGTTCCGGCCTCGTGGCGGCGTTGATTTGCGTCAACCCCCCGCTGCAGGGGGAACTCAGCGCAGGCGAAATGCCCGCGCTCAACGCCGTGTAACCTAGGCCCCGACTCGGATCTGGTCGTTGGTTAGCAAGGATGACATCGCCCTCGGCAAGGCCCGAGACGATCTCCGCCTCGAGATCGGTGCTGTGGCCCGCTTTCTCCCTTCGCAGCACCGCGCGGCAGTCCTCGACCGCGAAGACGGCGCCGGCCTCGTGCAAGCGACGTGTCAGCTGGTCGTAATGGTCTAGGAGTTGCGCTACCCGTAACTCGCGCTCGCGCGACGCGAGCCCGGCTCGCGTCCACGCGCCTCTCCCGGTTCCGGGGCTGTCCATGCGCAATGATCAGCAACGGCGCCCATTGTGTTGCAAGCATGTCGTACGGAGCCGCCGACCGCCCGCGTAACTCGTTGATAATGCTCGGTCGCGGTTTGCAAAAATGGTACGATCTGAAAGAGTCGCCCGCATGCGGCTACGTCCGTGATTGCGGTGGTGGCGGGGGAGGGACTCGAACCCTCGACCTCAGGATTATGAGTCCGGGGTACATTAGCAAAATCAATGACTTAGGCCGCCGTGTTCTAACAAATGGCCCATGAACAGATCGGGAAAGTTAGAACTGGGCCAAGCACCCCATAAGTGAAAGGCGGCGCGATACCATGCTGAAACCAGGAGGCTTCGGCGTCCAACCCTTTCGCCGACGATGACAGCAACGACAGCGACGACGGGGGTGACGAGACCCAGGCCGAGGAGACCCAGGGCGACAAGCCCAAGTCCATCTTCTCCTTCGCGCCGAAGAAGTCGGCTGGCTGATGGACTGGGTTGTAGCGATACTCCTGGGGATCATCCTGGTCGCGTTGGCGTTCGCGCTGCCGATCCTGGTGACCTTCCTCTCGGTGTTGCTGACCCCTGCTCTGTTCCTTCTCGCTGCTATCCTGGTGATCTGGTTCCTCCTCCAGATCCTCAAGGATGGCAGCG
>JBEPXW010000060.1:0-7651 GCA_041641715.1 Pseudomonadota bacterium | reverse complement strand
CGCCGCCGCGCTCGAGCGCCGCGGCGCGAATCGTCGCGGCAACCTCGCCCAGCGTGAGCCCGTGCGCGCGCAGCGTCGCCTGGCCGATCTCGACATGGATCTCGAGGTCGGGGCTGCCTGTGAGGTCCACCTGGCTGATCTCGGGCTGCTGCAGGAGCACGCTGCGCACGTGCTCGGCCGCCATGCGCAGCGAGCGCGCGTCGACGTCGCCGTGGACGTGGAGCTTGACCACCTCGCGCCGCCGGGCGTCGAGGGTGACGCGCGGGCGCTCGGCGTCGTCGGGGAAGGTGGTGATGCGGGCCACCGCCTGCTGGATGTTGTCGTAGACGAGCTGGCGGTCCTCGCCGGGGTCGAGCTCGGCCACGACCGAGGCGGAGCCCTCGCGTGCCGTCGCGACCACCTTGTCGATGCCCTGGATGGGCCTCAGCTCCTCCTCGATGGCGAGGATGACGGATTGCTCCACCTCCTCCGGCGTCGCGCCGGGGAGCGAGACCGAGACGCTGACCGTCTGCATTTCGTAGGACGGGAACAGCTCCTGCCGGATCTGGGCGCTCATGAAGAGGCCACCGAGGATCAGCACCAGCATCAGCAGGTTCGGCGCAACCGAATGGCGCGCCATCCAGGCGATCGGGCCTGCCGAGCGGAGCCGCGGGCTCATCCGCCGGCCCCCGGCTCACCCTCCCCCGCGAGCCGCACCTCCATCCCCGGCGCGACCACGGCGAGCGGCGTGGTGACAACCCGCTCGCCGGCTTCGAGCCCGTCGCCGACGAAGACCCGCGCGGCGTCGCGCCAGGCGACGGACACCTCGCGGATCTCCAGCCGGTTCTCTGGCGTGACCACCCACACCGTGTCTCCCTCGCGCAGATGGGCCCGGTCGAGGATCACGGCGCCCTCCACCGCCCGGCCCTCGGTGACGGCGCGCACGAAGCTGCCGAGGAGCAGCTTCGGCTCGCCGCGGTTCTCCGGCAGGCGGGCGAGCGGGTCGTCGACCGCGACGATCAGCTCGGCCATGCGCCCCGACTCGGTCAGCCGCGCGGAGAGGCGCTCGACCGTGCCCTCGCGGACGCTGCCCTCCGGCCAGATGCCCGGCTGGGCGAGCCGCACCCGCTGGCCCGCACGGGTGTCGATCCAGTCGAGCGCGGCGGGCGGCACGGCGACGACCACGCGGAAACGGTCGGATGGGACCAGGGTCGCGGCGGAGGTCCCCGCGCTCAGACGCGTGCCGGTGGCCACGGCCTCGTCGATTACGAGGGCGTCGAAGGGGGCGCGGATCACCGTGCGCTCGAGGTCGACGGCGGCGCGGTCGCGGGCGGCCTCCGCCGCGGTGAGCTCGGCCTCGAGCTGCTCCATCTGCGGCGCGCGGAGGACGAGGCTGCGCTGCTCGTCGGTCAGCGTGCCGGGCAGGCGCTCGAGGTCGCGGCGCGCGCGGTCCTGCTGGCCGGCCTCGATGGCGATGCGGGCGCGAATGCCGCGGAGCGCGGCCTCCGCCTCGGCCATGGCGAGGCGGGCGTCGCGACCGTCGAGGCGGACCAGCACCTCGCCCGCCTCGACGAGCCCGCCGGCGGTCAACCGCTCGTTCACGGAGACGACGGTGCCGTCGATCTCGGCGCGCAGGTCCAGCCTGCGCGCGGGCGACACCGCGCCCCAGGCCTCGATCAGGGGGCCGCGCATCGCGGGCGTCACGGCCACGGTCTCGACGAGTCGCGGCACGCGCGACTGCGGCGCGCGCTCGGCCACCGGTGCGGTCTGGTTCAGCCGCCAGACGATCGCGGCCGCGACCGCGAGAATCACGAGTGGCAGGACGGCCTTCAGGATCGTAGCAAGCACCCGGCGCCAGCGCGGCATCGGCCGCGTCCGCTGCTCGGGGCGCAGCTTCAGCTCCTCGACGGGCCGCATCTGTGCCGTCAACGCACGGTTACCTTTCTCACCCCCGGCCGCCGGATGCGTTTTTTCTGGTACGACTCGCCCGGAGTCGCCCAGCGCACGGGTTTCATGCCCGACGGCTCAGTGTATATAACGCATTGGCGGCAAATTCCCGTTCTAAATGTCGAAACGCGCCGCGCCCCCGCGGCGGAGATCCGGTGGACATGACGAAATCGAGCGACCCTGAGCGACCGCCCCCGCGATGCCCGATCTGCGGCAAGCCCTCCGAGGAGCGCTGGCGACCCTTCTGCTCGAAGCGCTGCGCGGACGTCGATCTCGGCCGCTGGTTGGGCGGGCGCTACGCCATTCCCGGTGAGCCGGCGGAGGTCGCGCCGAACCGTGACGACGACGGCGAGTGAGCGGCGCCGCAGCGAGCGGGCCGCAACGTGCGCCCACCACGGATGTCAGCCCCCATTGCCGTTGGCGTCCCCCGCACCGTTCGCGGGCACGTGCCCGAGCAGCCGCGCCTCGATCGGAAGAAGATCGCGCAACTTTCTGAGAACGCCATAGAAATTTCGTTCCCTCAGTTGCCGAACAGCGGCGTCAAGGTGCTCGCTTCCCTCGATGTCCTGCAGTGCGTCCCGAAGCTGCGCGATGCCGCTGCCGATCTGTGCCGCCGCGTCCTCGCCGTCGATCTCTCCGGCCACGGCGCACTGGGCGATGTAGCAGACGCGCTTCACGGGCGTGTCGACCTCCTCCGCACTGAGCGCATCGCGCAGCCGCAGGACGTTCACGTTCGGGGTCTTGACGATCAGCCGCGCGCTGCGCTCGCCATTCTCCATGACGACCCCGTTGACGAGGATCTGCTCATGCGCGCGCAGCTTGAGGACGAGTCCTGCCATGGATCATTCCCCGCCCCGCAGCGGCCGGCCGATCGCGGCGCACGCGCCGCGACAGGCAGCCGGCCGCCGCATCAGCGCCGTCGCGTGGGCGTTCATGCCGAGGGTAACAACCAGCCCGGCGGCCGCCTCGCTCATCCCGGTCGGACTCCTTGGTGCCATGAGACCGTTCCTTTCGCTTCGCGGCGAGGACAGACGCGGCCCGCGAACCCCTGCGATCGGGGGTCGAACGGCCGGCGACCTGCCGGACTCGGATTTCGAGGGAGCCTTCTGACCCGTGCCGTCCCCTTCTGCGGCGGCGCTCCGGAATGCCCGGACGCAGCGCATGGAACACGCAAATGCCTAAATGCCGGTAAAGCGCCGGCCGCCCTAGTCGTCGCGCAGCACGACGAGGGCCGAGGGGTCCCAGGAGAGCCGCACCCGGTCCTCCCAGGTGATCGGCTCCTCGAGCGCGCGGAACCGGTTCGTGCGCGCCACCCGCACCAGCGCGCCGCCGTCGAGACGCACGTTCAGGACGGACATGTCGCCGAGATAG
Organism: Pseudomonadota bacterium; assembly: GCA_041641715.1. GTDB lineage: Bacteria > Pseudomonadota > Alphaproteobacteria > Rhodobacterales > Rhodobacteraceae > Thermohalobaculum. Next base: position 4,354 of record JBEPXW010000060.1, on the reverse strand, counting down.
GCAATCTCCTCGACCGTGCCCTCAAGCGTGTTCGGGCCCCCGCCGACGGCCTCGCCGAGCCGTTCGATGCCGATCTTCTCGGGCCTTAGCGCCAGCGCCACCGGCCCCGCCGGGAGGTCCTCGCCCGGCGCAAGCTCGGCCACGCCGCCCTGCGCAAGCCGGACGGGCCCCGGCCCCGCGGCCTCCACCGTCCCCTCGAGAATGTTCACGTCGCCTATGAACTCAGCTACGTAACGCGTTGCAGGTGCTTCGTAAACCTGATGCGGTTCGCCGAGCTGGGCGATCCGTCCGTCCTGCATCACCGCGAGCCGCGAGGAGACCGTCATCGCCTCCTCCTGATCGTGGGTGACGATGATGAAGGTCAGCCCGAGCGACTCCTGGATCTTGCCGAGCTCGAACTGCGTCGCCTCGCGCAGCTTGCGGTCGAGGGCGGCCAGGGGCTCGTCGAGGAGCAGGAGCTTCGGCCGCTTCGCCAGCGCGCGGGCCAGCGCCACCCGCTGGCGCTGCCCGCCCGAAAGCTGGTCGGGCTTCCTCCGCGCCAGCTTCTCGAGGCGGGTGAGCGCCAGCATCTCCTCGACCCGGTCCCTGATCGGGGCCTTCGGCATCCGCTCCATCTCGAGGCCGAAGGCGATGTTCTGTTCCACCGTCATGTGCGGGAAGAGCGCGTAGGCCTGGAACATCATGTTCACGGGCCGCTCGTGCGGCGGCACCCGGGTCAGGTCCTCGCCGTCGAGCAGCACCTGGCCGCTGTCCGGCGTCTCGAACCCCGCCAGCATCCTGAGCAGCGTGGTCTTGCCGCAGCCCGACGGGCCGAGCAGCGCGAAGAACTCGCCCGCGAAGATGTCGATGGAGACGCCGTCGACGGCGACGGTGCTGCCGAAGGTTTTCACGAGGTCGCGGATCTCGAGGTAAGGCCTCGTCCCCGGCTCGGCCCAGGGCTGCGCCCGCCCTCGCCTGCGTCCGTTTGCGTCCATGCCGGGGTTCCGGGTTGAGGGGGCCGCCCGCGGGCGGCCCGCTGGATTCAGCTGCCCGTCTTCACCCGGGTCCACTCGCGCGTCACCACCCGCTGCACGTCGGGCGGATAGGGCGCGGTGACGTAAAGGCGCTCGACCGTCTCCTCGGGCGGGTAGATCGCCGGGTCGTTGATCACGTCGTCGAGCAGGTACTGCTGCGAGTCCATGTTGCCGTTGGCGTAGTAGACGTAGTTCGATGCCTTCGCGATCACCTTCGGGTTCATCAAATAGTTGATGAACATGTGCGCGTTCTCCGGGTGCGGCGCGTCGGCCGGGACCGCCATCTGGTCGAACCACATGACCGCGCCCTCCTTCGGGATGGCGTACTCGACACGCACGCCGGCGTCGGCCTCGGCCGCGCGGTCGCGCGCCTGCAGCACGTCGCCCGACCAGCCGACCGCGAGGCAGGCGTCGCCGTTGGCCAGCGCATTGATGTAGTTCGAGGAGTGGAACTGTGTCACATGCGGCCGGATCGTCGCCAGCAGCTCGGCGGCCTCCCGGATCTGGTCCACGTCCCTGCTGTTGGGATCGTGGCCGAGATAGTTCAGCGCCGCGGGGATCATCTCGGTCGGGGCGTCCAGGACATGCACGCCGCAGTCGGCGAACTTGGCGATGATGTCCGGCTCGAAGATCACCTCCCAGCTGTCGATCGTCTCGGTGCCCAGGCGCTCCTTGGCGTCATCGACGTTGTAGCCGATGCCGGTCGTGCCCCACATGTAGTTGACCGAGTACTTGTGGCCCGGGTCGAACTTGTCGGTGCGGGCGCGGATCTTGTCCCAGAGGTGCTCGGTGTTCGGCAGCTTGGACTGGTCGAGCTCCATGAACACGCCGGCCTGGATCTGGCGCTGCAGGAACGAGCCCGACGGCACCACCACGTCGTAGCCCGAGCCGCCGGCGAGCAGCTTCGTCTCCAGCACCTCGTTCGAGTCGTAGACGTCGTAGACCACCTCGATGCCGGTCTCGGCGGTAAACTCGTCGAGGATCTCCTCGTCGATGTAGTCCGACCAGTTGTAGACGTTGACCACCTTTTCGGCGTCCTGGGCGAAGGCCGCACCGCCGGCGAGGCCCAGCGCGGCCGCAGTCGCAATCAGCTTCCGCATCGCTCCGTCTCTCCCTGTCTTGCGCCGGTCGCGTGCCGGCCGCTTCTCGATTCCGGCCGACACTAGCGGACAGTCGCGGGGCGGGGAAGGCCCGGCGATTCCGCTTGCCGGGCGGCCGCCCGGCCACCTAGGCTCGATGTCGACAAGCGGGAGGGGGCATGGCGAGACCGGCTCGGCAGGCAACGCACTGGGGGCGGCGGATCGTGATCGCGATCCCCTATTTCTGGCTCCTGGCCTTCTTCCTCGCGCCCTTCCTGATCGTGCTGAAGATCTCCTTCTCGGCGCCCGCGATCGCGCAGCCACCCTATACGCCGGTCTGGGACAGCTGGCAGGCGATCGTCGACCATCTCACGAGCCTCGACCTCGGCAACTACGCCTTCCTGTTCTCGGACCCGCTCTATGTCGGCTCCTATCTCAACAGCCTGCGGATCGCGCTGGTCTCGACCTTCATAACGCTGCTGATCGGCTACCCCGTCGCCTACGGCATCGCGCGCTCCTCGCCCGCCTGGCGGACGACGCTGCTGATGATGGTGATCCTGCCCTTCTGGACCTCGTTCCTGATCCGGGTCTACGCCTGGATCGGCATCCTCAAGACCGAGGGCCTGCTCAACGTCTTCCTGCTCTGGACCGGGGTGATCTCCGAGCCGCTGACGATGCACTACACGCCCTTCGCGGTGCATCTCGGCATCGTCTACAGCTACCTGCCCTTCATGATTCTGCCGCTCTACGCCAGCCTCGAGAAGCTGGACCTGAGCCTCATGGAGGCGGCCTCCGACCTCGGCGCCCGGCCCGCGACGGTGTTCTGGCGGGTGACGCTGCCGCTCTCGCTGCCCGGCGTGGCGGCAGGCTCGTTCCTCGTCTTCATCCCGGCGGTCGGCGAGTTCGTCATCCCCGAGCTCCTCGGCGGCTCGAGCACCGTGATGATCGGCTCGACGCTCTGGGCCGAGTTCTTCAACAACCGCGACTGGCCGATCGCCTCGGCGGTGGCCGTGCTGCTGATCCTGGTCCTCGTGATCCCGATCCTGATCTTCCAGCGCATCGTCGAGCGCGAGCGGAGGCTCTGATGCTGCGCCGCCCGAGCCCCTTCCTGCGCGCGGCGATGCTCCTCGGCTTCGTCTTCCTCTACGCGCCGATCGTCATCCTGATCGTCTACAGCTTCAACGAGTCGAAGCTCGTCACCGTCTGGGCCGGCTTCTCCACCCGCTGGTACGCCCAGCTCCTCCAGAACGAACAGCTGATCGACGCGGCCAAGGTCTCGCTCGCCGTGGCGTTCTCGGCCTCGACGCTGGCGGCCGTGCTCGGCGTGCTGGCCGGCTTCACCTTGGCGCGGGTGCCGCGCTTCCTCGGCCGGACGCTCTTCACCGGGATGATCCTCGCGCCGCTGGTGATGCCGGACGTGATCATCGGGCTCTCGCTGCTGCTGACCTTCATCTCGCTCTCGCTCGACCGCGGGATGCTCACCATCATCATCGCCCACGCCACCTTCTCCATGTGCTACGTGGCGGTAGTGGTGCAGGCGCGGCTCGCGGGCTTCGACACCTCCGTCGAGGAGGCGGCGCAGGATCTCGGCGCGCGGCCCTCCACCGTCTTCTTCCGCGTCACGCTGCCGCTGATCGCGCCGGGCGTGATCGCCGGCTGGCTCTTGAGCTTCACGCTCTCCTTCGACGACCTCGTCATCGCCAGCTTCGTCTCCGGCCCCGGCTCGACGACGCTGCCGATGAAGATCTTCTCCTCGGTCCGTCTCGGCGTGACGCCCGAGATCAACGCCATCGCCACCATCCTCGTCGGCATCGTCGCCACCGGCACGGTGATCTACTCGCTGATGCTGAAGCGCGCCGAGGCCCAGCGCATCCGCGCCGAGCGGGCGGCGAAGGCGCAGGCCTGACGCCCTCCCGCGCGCCCCGGCCCTTGCCAGCCGCCCCCCGGCGGGCCACCTTTGCCTGCGGAGGCCACAGATGAGCATCGCCGAGCACGAACGCATCCCCGAGGTCGCCCTGGAGTGGCACCGCGCCGGCAAGGGCGCGGCGCTTGCTACCGTGGTCGAGACCTGGGGCTCCGCCCCGCGCCCGGTCGGCGCCCAGCTCGCCATCTCGGGCGAGAGCGAGCTGATGGGCTCGGTATCCGGCGGCTGCGTCGAGGGCGCGGTGGTCGCGGAGGCGCTCGAGGCGCTCGAGGACGGCCGCTGCCGGATCCTCGAGTTCGGCGTCAGCGACGACGAGGCCTTCGCGGTCGGCCTCGCCT